>JBDKSM010000189.1:0-19798 GCA_039680665.1 Syntrophaceae bacterium
ATAAAAACGCTTTCTCTCTTCTGTAGCGGTCAGAATAACATAGGAATAACAAAGGGGACACCCTTCAATAATTTAAAAGACAACCTGACGGCAGATGTGATGTAGGGAAAGCCATGCCACGCCAAGCTCGCATCGATGCGCCCGAGGCGCTCCACCATATCATCATCCGCGGCATCGAGCGCCGCGACATATTTCGGGATGATGAAGACCGCCTGGATTACCTACGGCGCATAGCCGTGCTCCTAACCGATACACATACGACATGCTTTGCCTGGGCATTGATGAGCAATCATGTTCACCTTCTGCTTCAAACCGGGGATGAACCGATGGCCACGTTCATGCGGCGACTGCTCACCGGCCATGCCGTGCACTTCAACCACCGTTATAAAAGGCACGGCGCGCTTTTTCAGAACCGCTACAAGTCGATTCTCTGTCAGAAGGAAGCCTATCTTCTGGAGTTGGTACGTTATATCCACCTGAATCCACTGCGTGCAGGGGTCGTAAAAGATATGGATGAACTCGATACCTATGCCTACTGCGGCCATGCAGCCCTGCTGGGAAAGATACCTTATGGCTGGCAGGAAACGGAATTTGTCCTGGATCAATTCTCTTCCCGCTCCATCAAACAGGCCCGCATGCACTATTACGCCTACATGGAACAAGGTGTTGGTCAGAAGCGGCCCGATCTCGTAGGGGGAGGTTTGAGGCGCAGTTTGAAAGGCTGGTCTGAAGCTCCCCGTGGGGAAATAATGAAGGGGGATGAGCGGATACTGGGTGACAGCACATTCGTACAGAAAGCACTCGCAATAGCGGAAGAACGTCTGGAACGGCGGATACAGCTGCGCATGCGCGGATTTGGCTACAAAGAGCTGTCCGGGTATGTCGAAAAAGTGTTGGGTGTACCCAAAGGCACCGTCTTCGCCCATGGCCGGACTGCCGTAATCTCCAGGGCGCGCAGTCTTTTTTGTTATTGGGCGGTGAAGGAACTGGGTGCAAAGCCCGTGGAACTGGCGCGGGAATTCGATCAAACCCCGCCGGCCATTACTGTCGCCGTGCGACGAGGTGAACGCTTGGCAGAGGAAAACGAGTACGTGTTCGACAAGTCTGAGTTATTTAGATGTTGAAGATCGTCCCCTTTACTTCCCTCTCCTCCTGCTATAATCTGGCCGGGACGATGGATAAAACGCTTAACGTTAGGCATGAAAATAAGGAGATTATATGTGGAGCCAAGAAAAAGTTCTTCGAGTAGCGTTCTTGGTCGGTGCGATTACAGATGCGCTGGCTATCTTCCCGATGCTCATCCCGTCTCTTGCAAAGCTTCTTTGGGGGTTTGAAGATGCATCGGGGGCATACCAATTTGCCATGGGCTACGGTGCGTCGCTCATGCTTGGATGGACAGTGCTGTTGATTTGGGCGTATCAAAAGCCTCTGGAGCGTAAAGTCGTGGCTGCTCTCACGGTTCTTGTAGTCTGCGGCCTTGTTCTCACCGAGATCGTGGCTGTCCTTTCAGGGCACCTTGCAGCAGGGCGCATGCTACCCACGTGGTTTCTACAAACAATCCTCTTGGGCTTGTTTGCTGGTGGGTTTCACTATGTCGAGCTCAGACATTGGCGCGAGCGGCTGGCCTAACAATGGCATTCAGGCGGACGCAGAGGTGCCGCGCCGCTGATGCCCGCGTAGGCAGTGACTGAATCTATTCACGCCCGAAAGGAGATTTTCTACATTGGATATTCCACGAATCTTCAACATCACCGAAAGTGCTCACCGCATCCATGACCCGTTCACACCCGAAAAGCTTGCCACTCTCGGCGCGGCGCTGCGTCTGGAAACGGAGACCCGTGTGCTCGACCTCGGCAGCGGTTCGGGGGAGATGCTGTGCACCTGGGCACGCGATTACGGAATCATCGGCACCGGTATCGACATGAGCCGGTTGTTCACCGAGCAAGCGAAACTCCGCGCTGAAAAACTCGGTGTCGCCGATCAAGTCACGTTCATCCATGGCGATGCCGCCGGCTTCGTCTCGGACGAGAAGGCCGGTGTGGCGGCCTGTCTCGGCGCCACGTGGATCGGCGGGGGTGTCAGCGGAACTATCGAGCTTCTGGCGCAAAGCCTCCTCCCCGGAGGGATCATCCTCATCGGCGAGCCCTACTGGCGTCAGTTACCGCCGACGGAAGATGTTGCCAAAGGGTGTCTTGCCCACTCAATCTCCGACTTTCTCCTGCTTCCAGAACTTCTCGCGTCTTTCGGCCGCCTCGGCTACGACGTCGTGGAAATGGTTTTGGCAGACCAAGACGGCTGGGACAGATACGAGGCGGCCAAATGGCTCACCATGCGCCGATGGCTGGAAGCCAATCTCGACGACGAGTTCGCGAAAGATGTTCGAGCCCAACTGACCTCGGAACCCGGGCGCTACGCCGCTTACACGCGTGAATACCTGGGCTGGGGTGTGTTCGCGCTGATGAGGCGGTAAGGACACGAAACTGCCCGGCAGATGACGCAAAACGTTGGGCACCGTGATTGGGACGAAGGGAGGGCAAATGTCGGATGAAACGAATGAAAGGCGTTTTGATGGAAAACCAGACCGCTTGCGCTCCAGCGAAAGGTTGGCGCTCCTTGAGGTAGATCGCGTCATTGCACTCAGCATCGAGGGTTTGGGGTTGGGGCGCATACTGGATGTTGGAACAGGCACAGGCGTCTTTGCGGAGGCGTTCCACGCGAAGGGCTTTGAAGTCGTAGGCATCGATGCCAATGGTGTCATGTTAGAGGAAGCGAGGCGGCTTGTGCCGGAAGCGGAGTTTAAGCAGGCTCGTGCGGAGGCGATCCCGTATGGCAATGGAGAGTTCGATCTCTCTTTTTTGGGCCTCTTGCTTCACGAGACGGATGATCCGGTGCAGGCCCTGAGGGAAGCGCGAAGGGTATCAAGATCAAGAGTGGTCGTGCTTGAATGGCCCTATGTGCATGACGGCCATAAACCACCTCTTGAGCACAGGCTCAGTGTTGGGAGGATTCTGGACATTGCGAAGCGGGCTGAACTGGAACACGTCGAGCATCAGAGGCTGACCTACACGGACCTGTATCGGATGGCGGTGGAGCCGGTAAAGGTTTGATCGGGCTGGGTCTCGCTGCCGAACCAGGGCATGCACCAGATACCGGAAGCCTGCGGCTTTCGGTTCTGGCGACCCCCCCGTTGGGCTCATAAATATCCCTTGATATTATGCACAGATAAATGTACATTGATGTACTCCAATAAGGAGGTGCTTTATGAAGACGGTCTCTTTCACTGAATTTCGAAAACATGCTTCAGATCTTTTTTCAGATGTCGAAAATGGTGAAAAAATTCTTATCATGAGACACGGGAAATCTATCGCAGAGATAAACCCCGTTGCAAGTGAACTGAAAAACCCATCATGGAAAAAACAGGGATTGCGGCTATCAATAAAAGGGGTTGAGCTTTCTGCGGCTATTATAGCGGAGCGTGAACGTGAAAACGTTCTTTGATTCTTCCTCATTCGCAAAAAGATACATAGAAGAGAAAGGCAGCCAGCTGGTAGATACTATCTGTCAGGACGCATCTGAGCTTTCTATGAGCGTGATTTGCATCCCAGAGATTATTTCGGCTCTCAACCGCCGTGTTCGGGAAAGAAGTTTATCCCCAAAAGATTATCATGCTATCAAACGCGCCTTATCCGATGATATTCGAGATATACTAATAATAAACCTCACTGATGAAGTCATTTCGACTTCTACAGAATTGTTTGAAAAACATACTCTTCGAGCGATGGATGCTCTCCACATATCCTGTGCTCTCGAATGGGGTGCCGACATGTTCGTTTCTTCTGATAGGAAGCAGATCCATGCTGCTGAACAAGCAGGTCTTCAAACAAAATTCGTCTAATCAGGCCAACCAGTGCATCCACCGGACGGCTAACGCCGCGACTTATTCCTGGCGTTCGGCACCGAGCTATGGATAAAACGCACATACGCACAGAGGTTCGCAGGTTCGTGGCCCGGTACCGGCTGCGCCTTGCCCGCCCTGATTCCTGGCGCACGCCCTTGGTCGGATTCTGTTCCGCCCATGATCCCCTGTTCCAGGAGTTGAAGAAGGTGGTGTCTCCAACCCATGCGCTTCCGCACGACTTACTCGCATCGGCACGGACGGTCATCGCATTCTTTATCCCCTTTGGCAGGTCCATAGTAGAAAGCAATCAAGACGGAAGACTGGCATCGCGCGCGTGGGCCGAGCTCTACATCCAGACCAATGAACTCATCCGTGCGTTGGGAGAACATATGAGGTTGCTTCTTGAGGCCGCGGGGCATGAAAGCGTGGCGCCGCCGGCAACGCACAATTTTGATAAGGAACTGCTCATCAGTGATTGGTCGCACCGGCATGTGGCCTTTATTGCCGGTCTCGGCACGTTCGGCTTGAACAATATGCTCATCACCCAAAGCGGCTGTTGCGGCAGGATCGGCAGCCTCGTTACCTCCCTGGCTGTTCACGCGGATAAAAGGCACACGCTAGAGCGTTGCCTCTACCGGTATAATTCATCGTGCCTGCTGTGTGTGGACAAGTGTGTCGGTTCCGCGCTCTATCCCGATCGCTTCGACAGAAATAATTGTTATGCGATCTGCAAGGAAAACGAAGCCTTTTTCAAGGATCTCGAGAAAGCCGATGTATGCGGGAAATGTCTTGTCGGCCTGCCCTGTTCATTGGCGGACCCGGTAGGTGCAAGGCATAAGAAGCCGAACAAACGCATGCCGCCAACGGCCTCCGGCCGCGATTGACCGGCACGATTATCGTCCCATCAATCCTGCAGCACGGCCTTGAAGATGTCGGCGATGGTCGGACCGGCCTGGTTGGCATGGGCAATAATCTCATCGAGACCGGTGCTTCGGTAGTTGTCCGGGTCATTGTAGTTGGTGATGGCGGCGATGGCCAGCACCTCCATGCCGCTGTGCACGGCCTGGATGACCTCGATGACCGTGGACATGCCCACGGCATCGGCGCCTGAGCGCATGAGCATCCTGGTTTCGGCCGCGGTCTCCAGGCTGGGTCCCGGCACCTGGACATACACCCCTTGCTTGAGGTCGATGGCGAGGACTTGCGCGCCGGCGCGCGCCCGGGCCGCCAGGGTAGGGGAGTAGGGCCGGGTCATGTCAGGGAAGCGCGGGCCCAGGGTCTCATCGTTGGGCCCGATGAGTGGGTTGGCGCCGCTCAAATTGATATGGTCCGTAATGAGCATGGCCGAGCCAGGGGCAAGGTCCTTGCGCAGGCCGCCTGCGGCGCAGGAGATGAACAGCCGTTTGATGCCCATGCGCGCGAAGACCCGGATGGGCAAGGTGGCCTCGCGCGGGGTGTAGCCCTCATACAGGTGAAAGCGGCCGCTCATGGCGACGATAGGGGTCTTTCCCAGGCAGCCGAACAGGAGCCGGCCGGCATGGGCCGGGGCGGTCGAACGCGGGAAGCCGGGGATATCCTCATAGGAAACCTTGGTGTGGACGGACAAGGACTCTTCCATGACGCCCAGACCGGTGCCGAGGATGAGGGCGGCCTCGGGACGTCCCGCTTCCGCGAGTTTTAAAGCTGTTTGCCTTTCAGTTTCAGGCGTCATCGCGAAAGGTCGATGGCCTCGTCGATGAGCATGATGGGGATCTCGTCCTCAATGCGGTATTTCAGGCGGCAGTTCTCGCAAGTTAGCCCGCTTTCATCCTGCTCGAGCGTGAGCTTGCCCTGGCACTTCGGGCAGGCCAGAATATCCAACAGTTCCTTATCGATCGACATGTTTTCCTCCCTCTAGAGTAACATCTCATGATGCCCGCATGTATTTCTTACCATTTGATAGATGTCCTTGCCAGGACAGATTTCGCTTAACCCAGCGCGATCAGGCATTCACGCACCACCTTGGCGGCCACCACGGCGGAAACGCCCGAGAGGTCCTGGTTGGGGGCCAGTTCCACCACATCCAGGCCCACGCACGCTACCTGAGATAAAAGTGCTACCAGGGTTTGCACCAGTTCCAGGAAGGTCATGCCTCCCGGTTCAGGCGTGCCGGTGCCGGGGAAGATGGAAGGGTCGAGAATATCGAGGTCGCAGGTGATATAGCAGGGGCACGCTTGCGTCCACGTAATAGCCTCATAGGCGGATGACTTCAACTTATGGACCAGCTCGCGTTCAGGTTTGTCCAGAGAGCGGATGCCGATCTGTCGGATATTGTCCAGGCCGATGACATCAGCGATGCGCCGCATCACCGTGGCGTGGGAAAGCCGTTGGCCGAGATAGTCCTGCCGCAGGTCGGCATGGGCGTCCAGGTGGATGACCTTCAGATCGGGATAGGTTTCGGCCAAGGCCTGGATGACGCCCAGCGTGACCAGGTGCTCGCCGCCGAAAAGGAAGGGGATGCGACTGGCCTTCAGGATGGTCTGGGCCTGGGCACGGATCAACGCGAGCGCCGGTACCGGATCGCCGAAGGGCAGCTCGATGTCGCCCAGGT
The DNA here is from genome assembly GCA_039680665.1 of Syntrophaceae bacterium. GTDB lineage: Bacteria > Desulfobacterota > Desulfomonilia > UBA1062 > UBA1062 > JAKQBR01. Next base: position 6,489 of record JBDKSM010000189.1, read on the forward strand.
CCATGAAGCTCACGTCCGTCAGGTCGCCGTCCTGGATGGGCGAATAGGTCTCCAGAGAGAACGATGCCTCCCTGAGCGCCGTCGGACCGAAGCGTGATCCGGGACGATAGCTGGTGGTCGAATCGAAAGGCGCGCCGAACAGGCAAATTTTCCCTTCGGGCCTGGCCGCGATGTAGAGCATCCTGATTCCCCCTTTAGCGCGGCCTGGGCGCTAATTCCACAATACGACGGCGGCAAAAGCCGCGCCGCATTCCTTGACCAGGTGCTCGGCAGCCGCGCTTTTGATCTCGCGGATCTTTTTGCCGCGCATCTTCATGCCTTCCTCGGCCATGCGGCGCACCTTGGCCTCGACCTTGGCCGTGGAGTCCGGGGCGGAATATTCCATGATCAGGCCGGCATGATCCTCATCCTCGGGAAAGCAGATGGCCACCCCGGCGGCGATTGTTTGGCCGGGTTTGTCTGAGGTGATGGAAGCGTACGCCACCGGCACGAGCGCCCCATGCGGTAGGTTCATCGAACCCACCTGCCGGGTGTGGGGCGGGCAGATACTGCTCATGCGCAAAAGGTTGGTGTTGCCGATACCCGCCGCCATGAGCGCGCCGTCAAAGGCGTTCAAGGTGGTGAACCCTTCGGATGTGCCGGAGGTGATGAAATATGTGGTAGGTGTCTTGATCAGCGTGTGGGGCGCCACACTGGGCAAATGGTTTGTCATCTCGTTGTTCACATCCGCCTCGGCTTTCCTCATCTGTACATTCTGCATCATCTTTTCCCCCCCTTTCCTAGAAACTTGGTGGTGAAGAGATCCACAAGATCTTCGACTCGTTGTTCGACCGGTTTTCAATCCAGTGCTGTCGGTCCGACGTGTAGTAGAAGGCATCGCCCTTGGAGGCCTTGTACGCATCCTTGCCCAGCATGATCCAGATCTTGCCCGCAAGCACAAGGCCGCATTCATCCCCGGAATGCGCGTCTTCCTTGGACGTGGAAGCGCTGGGGGCCAGCGTCACGAGCATGATATCCATCTCCCGGTCTTGGGCGCCGGCGATCGGCACCTCCTTGACCACGCCGTCAACGTTGTCGATGACGACGCGCTTGTCCTGGCTGAATACGACCGTGCCGGGTTCGGTATCCTCGAAGAACTCGCCCAGGGTGGTATCCAGGGCGTTCAAGATCAGTTCCAGGGTGTCCAGCGAGGGCGAGGTGAGATCGCGTTCGAGCATGGAGATGAACCCTTTGGTCAGGTCCGCCCGGTCGGCCAGGTCTTCCTGAGTCAAATCCTGGGCCAGCCTCAAATTTTTCACCTTCTCGCCGATCTTCATCGCCCGTCTCCGGCACACTTAAGTGTTAGCTCTTGTTTACTATATTAAACAAATGTTGGCTCCCTATAGTCCAAGGGGGTGGGCGCGTCAAGCAAAAAAAGAACAATATATTAAACTTAAAGTTTAATGTTTTGGGTGTGCGGGTATGGCCCTGAATGTATTCTTGATGGAGGCAATGTGCCCCGCCGGGTTATACGGGTCATGCTCGAAGACCGTCAGCCAACCGCGTTTCTGGGCCTGGTTCAGAAATTCCTGTTTGACCTTGAGGATCTCCAGGGGATAGAGGTCATAGGCCATGATGCACGGCAGGTGGCAATGCGCCGCCGTGGGAATCAAGTCGCCGGGAAAGAAGATCTCATCATCGACCACGATGCTGACATGTCCGCGCGTGTGTCCGGGCGAAGGCAGGATCTGGATATGGTCGCCCCAGGCGCAGGGAGGATCGATCAGCTTCAGGTGCCGGGCGATGACCGCCAGGTCGCTGGGGCGGTAACTGCCCCGGGTAAGCGGGTCCTCCAGGTGGGCGTCTTCCCATTCCAGGCCGGCGACCACGGCCGTGCCCTTGAGATCGAGGTCCTGGATGCCGCCCGCATGATCGAAGTGCAGGTGGGTCAGGATGAGATCATCAATAGGACCAAGCACGGCGTCTTTGGCTAAAAGCCCCAGGATGTCGGCTTCCTTGCGCTCATAATGGGTTCCCGGGCCGGCATCGATCAGCACGCTGCGGCCGTCAGCCGTGACCTTGAGTGCATGGGCCGCCATCAGGATGCGGTTCTGATCATCGGCCGGAAACCATTTTTCCCACAGGTTCTTGGGGATGCGGCCGAACATGGTCCCGCCGTCAAGCAGGAACGTCCCGGTGTCTATGATTTCGATACTCGTCCCGCGCCTGGTTTCCCATTTGAACATAAATGCGCATCTAGCATGCCGGTGATGAAGATGTAAAGCCTGCGCGGCATAGACTTTGGCGTTAGATTGCGGGTGCATAGGAGAAAATTTATCCAGTCAGGAATACTAAGGTGGAAAATAATTTCATCTGTCAGTATGATGTTGACGTAATATCAACTAGTTGCTAAAGGCACACCCCTTGCACAACTCTGGTGTTACCCGCAAGACATCACAGATGCGCCCCATGCGGGGAGAAAGGCTGTTTATCAGCGAACATGGTTTTTAAGACGTACGGCACGGGAGGCTAGTAATGCGGTTTATACGCGGTTATGCAATGATACTAATGATAATGCTGATGTTCATGGCCTTGACGTCCTGCGGCGGAGGCGGCGGTGAAGAATCGGCTAAAGATGAAGACCAGGGACAATCCGATACCGGACAGACCGAGACCATTACGGCGGCTCAAGCCCAAGATGCGCTGTATGCCGCCTATGCCGGGATCGGGTACAACAGCGGCTCGGATATGACCGATGACGAACCCCTCTATGATATCATGGTCGCCGACTTGAATCTGCTCGCCTCTGATCTGGCGGTACGAGCCGTGGCGGCTGATGACAACATCGACGCATTCATGGCCTTGTTGATGGTCGGAGGTTCACGGACGTTCAGATATCAGGCCTCCGGTGTCGATGTGACCATCACGATGCAGTACAGCATATTGACCGGTCGCTTCAGCGCGGATGTGAACGTAGACTTTGACGACAAGGGCTACACCTTTGATGCCGTGACGTATACCGGAAAAGCTTCCGGGGTTGAGCTCACTGCCGAGATGGATGGAAACATCGCGATAGATCTCATCAATAATACGGTGATCCCTGAGACGATAAAGGCCGCTATCACGACCGACAGCAATCTCATGGCCGCCTACCCGGACCGGACCGTGCATTATAAAGGCTGGAGCATTTCGTATGATATCACCCAGGACCTGGTGAATTACCATATCGCGCCGGCTTTGATCAGCATGATCGTATCGTCGCCGACCACGGATGATAGGCTTTATACGCTCAAGGGTAATTTCGACATCATCAACGGCACGACCCAAAGTTATGCCTATGACATGACCTACGGCCAACTGGATCTGAGCTCGGGCGTTTATGTGGCCTTGAAGGGATCGCTCAGCCTGCCGGGATTTGAGGGCAAGGTTGTGAAGGTATCTTCTTCCGGACTCGGGATCCTCTCGGGCGATGATTCGATCGATACGGCCAAATCCATCCGCCGGACGGACGCCGGCGTGTGGACCAGCGGCACGGTCGACATAGACGCCGCCGAGGATAGCTTCACGGCGGCCTTCAACGATGACGGTTCGGTCATGCTGTCGCCCGGCGATGAGAAGGTGGATGACTGGCAGACAGCCCTAGCGCCCTTCTAGGCCATTATCAAGAAAACTCTCTCCCGGCCGTCCCTGGCATGCTTCATCCAGGGACGGTCTTTGTTTTCACCACGCGATCAGACGCGCGATATCTTCCCAGTCCTGCACGACCTGAAAAGGATGCGGCCGACGATTCCAGGGCTGATCGTACACGATGGGCGTGATGCCCTGGCCGGCGATCAGGTGGCAGGTATCGAGACGGTCTTCCACGAAATAGCGCACCTCCCGCGCCTTAAGCACGGGAAGCTTGGCGGTGCTTTCGCCGGTCGCCTCGATCCGCAGGGCCGGCACAAGCTCCGGCATGGTCTTCTCGAACCAGCGGTGCACGGGTTGTCCGCTCGGACGGGCCGTGATCAGGAGCAGGGGACTGGTGGCGGCAAGCCGTCCCAGGGTACCGGCGGCGCCTTTATTGGGCTTGAGGTCAAGATCCGGGGGTATCTCGGTGATGGTCTGCAGGATACGCGCGGCAATGTGGTGATCAATGTCGATCACGTTCAAAAAATCGTATTCGGTGATATCCTCGTAAGCGAGGTTCAGACCGTGGTCCAGATTGGCCATCTGGACAAAGAGCCGGAAGGTGTCGGCCACAACGCCGTCGAAATCAAAGGCGATATCCCCTGGTGCGATTCCCGTCATGCTGTTTCCCCTCCTATGCAAAGCTTGAGGGCTCACCATAGCATAGCCGCGCGGTCAATCCCAGGGGTTAAAAATAAGTTGACAAAACCCCGACATGCAGGCTAACCAAGACAGCGGTACAGGCACGTAGCTCAGGGGGAGAGCACCACCTTGACGCGGTGGGGGTCTAGGGTTCAAATCCCTACGTGCCTACCATTTTTTTATGGAGATCATATGTCCGAAAAAGTGGTAACGCTCGACGGCAAGACCGTACCGGCTGGTGCAAGCATCAGGGATAGTATCAAGAATCGCGCAATCATCGTCGCTAAAATCGGTGAAAAGATCGTGGATCTTTCCACGCCGGTAAAGGGCGGGGAGGTGATCGAAACCATCGCGGCCGACTCGGCCGCAGGACTCGAGATCATCAGGCATTCGTGCGCGCATGTAATGGCCGAGGCGGTGGGGATGCTCTTCCCCGACGCCCGTCCCACCATCGGGCCTGCCACGGCCGAGGGTTTCTATTACGATTTCGACCGCGCCACGCCCTTTACGACCGAGGACCTGGAACATATCGAGCGCAAGATGGCCGAGCTCATCGCCGCCGATGCGCCCTTCGTGCGCCGGGAGATGCCCCGATCGGAAGCGATAGCCTTCTTCAAAGAGCGCGGTGAGCCCTACAAGGTTGAGATCCTCGCCGAGATCGAGGACGGCCCGGTTTCGCTCTACGAACAGGGGGCCTTTACGGATCTGTGCCGTGGACCGCATGTGCCTTCCTCGGGCGCGATCAAGGCCTTTAAGCTTTTATCGGTGGCCGGCGCCTACTGGCGCGGGGATGAACGCAACAAGATGCTCCAGCGCATCTACGGCACGGCCTTTGCGTCGGAAAAGGCGCTGAAAGGCTACCTAACGTTTGTGGAGGAGGCCAAGAAACGCGATCACCGCAAGCTCGGCAAAGAGCTGGAGCTCTTCATGGTTTCGGACGATATCGGCCCGGGGCTGGTGGTATATCTGCCCAAAGGCGGCGTCATGCGCAGCATCCTGGAGGAGTTCGAGAAAAAACTGCATCTGAAGAACGGATATCAGATCGTCTATGGCCCGAGCATCCTGCGCGGTAAGATGTGGGAGATCTCCGGCCATATGGATAATTATAAGGAAAACATGTACTTCACTGAGCTCGATAATCAGCTCTACGGCATCAAGACCATGAACTTTCTGTCGCATATTCAGCTCTACAAGACCAAGGTGCGCAGCTACCGCGACCTGCCTCTCAGGTATTTCGAACTGGGCACGGTCACGCGCCACGAAAAATCCGGGGTGCTGCACGGCCTGCTGCGCGTGCGCCAGTTCACGCAGGACGATGCCCATATCTTTTGCCGCCCGGACCAGCTCATCACCGAGATAACGGCCATCATGGACATGGTGGAGCATGTCATGGCCATCTTCGGCTTCGAGTATGAAATGGAGGTCAGCACGCGACCCGAGAATTCCATCGGCTCGGATGAAGATTGGAAGATGGCCACCGATGCCCTGATCGACGCGCTCAACGCCAAGGGGTTGAAATATGAAATCAACGAGGGCGACGGCGCTTTCTATGGGCCCAAGATCGACGTTAAGATCAGGGACGCCATCGGCCGTATGTGGCAGTGCGCCACGATTCAATGCGATTTTGCCCTACCGACGCGTTTTGATATCCATTATATCGGCAGCGACGGCTCAAAACACCGTCCGGCCATGCTGCATCGCGTGGTCTTCGGCTCCATGGAACGCTTCTTCGGTGTGCTTATCGAACACTATGCCGGGGCCTTCCCGGTATGGCTCTCCCCGGTGCAGGCCATCGTCATGAACATCACCGACGCGCAGACTGACTATGCCCAGGACATCACCAGGAGGCTGATCGATGCCGGTGTCCGGGTTGAAACCGATACGCGCAACGAGAAGATAGGTTTCAAGATCAGGGAAGCCAGACTCGCTATGGTGCCGTACATGCTCGTGGTGGGCGACAAGGAGAAGGATCAGAACATCGTTATGGTGCGTGATCGCTCCGGAACTCAGAAGCCGGCCACGGTGGAAGAGTTCATCGCCATGATCCTGGCCGATACGCCCAAGGTCTAGCCCGGCACTAAGATGTTGACAACACATGATGTCTAGGTTACATATCCGCTTCATCCCATGTAAGAGGAGGATGTTATAAGCAAGGACAATTTTAAAGAAACGATACGGGTGAACGAGCGGATACAGGCGGAAAGCGTCAGGGTGATCGCACCTGACGGTGAGCAGCTGGGTATCATGACCGTACCGGTGGCCGTTGAGCGGGCACGAGGTTATGCGTTGGATTTGGTTGAGGTCTCTCCCAAAACTGTTCCGCCGGTCTGTCGCATCATGGATTTCGGCAAATATAAGTATGAGCAGACCAAGCGGCAGCAGGCGGCGAGGAAAAAACAGGCCACGACCGTACTCAAGGAGATCAAATTTAGGCCCAAGACCGACGAGCATGATTACCAGTTCAAGCTGCGGCACATCCGTGAGTTTCTCGAATCAAAGTTTAAGGTGAAGGTGGTGATATTTTTCCGCGGCCGTGAGATCATACACAAGGACAAGGGCATTCAGATCTTGGCCCGTGTGCGTGAAGAAACGGCCGATCTGGGCACCGCGATGAACGAACCCAAGCTGGACGGGCGGATCATGGTCATGATGATGGCCCCGAAATAGGTGTTAAGGAGTATACGATGAAGATCAAGAGCAACAGGAGCGCGGCAAAACGATTCAGGGCGACCGGTACCGGCAAGGTCAAGCGGAACAAGGCCTATGCCAGACATCTGCTTTCGTCCAAGAACCGCAAACGCAAACGGCAACTGGGCAAATCCGCCGTGGTGGATTCGGCCAACATGGCAGGCATCAGAAGGATGCTTCCATATTTATAAGGGGACAGGATCATGCGAGTAAAACGTGGCATAATCGGCAACAGGAAAAAGGCCAAGCTGCACAAGGCCACCAAGGGCTTTGTGGGCGGGAGGCGCAATCTCATGCGCACGGCCAAGGAGGCCATGTACAAAGGCATGGCCTATGCCTACCGGGATCGGCGTCTGGTCAAGCGCGAATACCGGCGGCTGTGGATCGCCCGCATCAACGCCGCAACCAGGATGAGAGGGCACTCGTATTCGCGGTTCATCGCCAGCCTCGACAAGGCCGGGGTTGAACTCGACCGCAAGGTGCTTTCCGACATCGCCATCACCGATCCCCAGGGATTTTCCTATATTTTGGAATCCGTATCCCAGGCCTAAATGGAAAGGCAGCTCGAAGAAATCCGGAAGGAGTTTCAGCAGGAACTCGCGCAAGCCGGATCTCCCCAAGAGCTTGAGGAGTTGAAGGTCCGCTATCTGGGCCGGAAGGGGGTGTTGACCTCCATCCTGCGCCAGATGTCGTCTTTAAGCGCCGAAGAGCGTCCGCGTATCGGCGCGCTATCCAATACCCTAAAACTTTTCATCGATGAACAGATAACCGCGCGCCTCAAGCAGATCGAGTCCGCCGGCGAAGGCGGCATCGATATCACGCTGCCGGGCAGGGTGCCGCGCCAGGGCACGGTGCATATCCTCAATCAGGTCCTGAGCGAGATGGAGGACATCTTCGTGCACCTGGGATTTTCCGTGGCCTCGGGACCGGAAGTGGAAGACGACTACCACAACTTCGAGGCCTTGAATATCCCGGCCCATCATCCCGCGCGCGACATGCAGGCCACCTTCTATTTCTCCGACGATATTCTGCTCCGCACCCATACCTCGCCCGTGCAGATTCGGGTCATGGAGTCCAAGGGATTGCCGGTACGGATCATCGCCCCGGGCAAGGTCTACCGCTGCGATGCGGATGTCAGTCACAGCCCCATGTTCCATCAGGTGGAAGGTCTGTGGGTGGAAGAAGGCATCACCTTCGCCCATCTCAAAGGCGTGCTGTATGAATTTATCCATACCCTCTTCGGGCCCGACCTGCCCTTGCGGTTCCGTCCCTCTTTCTTCCAGTTCACCGAGCCCTCGGCCGAGGTTGACATGGGCTGCATCTTCTGCAAGGGCCAAGGCTGCCGGGTCTGCAAGCAGTCGGGCTGGCTGGAGATCCTGGGCTGCGGCATGGTGGACCCGGCCGTGTACGGATATGTGGGCATCGACCCCGAGACCATCACGGGATTCGCCTTTGGGGTGGGCGTGGAACGCGTCGCCATGCTGAAATACGGCATCAACGATATCCGTGAATTCTTTGAAAATGATCTGCGCTTTTTACGGCAATTTTCAGGCAGGTAAGCCATGAAGCTCAGTTTTGCCTGGATCAAGGATTTTATCGCGCTGGATGTGGATGCCTTTGCCGCCGCCAAAGGGCTCACCATGAGCGGCATCGAGGTCGAGGACATTGCGCCCAGCATCATACCGGCATGCGTGGTGGCGGCTGAGATCCTGGAGGTTTCGGCGCATCCCAACGCCGACAAGCTGTCCCTGTGTACGGTGAATGCCGGTCAAGGCCCGGTCCAGGTCGTCTGCGGAGCGCCCAATGTGCGGGTAGGGCTCAAGAGTGCCTATGCCCCGGAGGGCGCCGATCTCGGGAACGGTCTTATCGTAAAAAAGGCCAAGATACGCGGCGTGGAATCGTTCGGTATCCTCTTGTCCGAAAAGGAACTGGGACTTACCGACGATCATACCGGCATCATGGAGATCGAGGGACAGGTGAAACCCGGAGAAAGCCTGCTGGAACGCCTCAATCTGGCCGACCATGTCCTGGACATCAATATCACCCCCAACCGCGGGGATTGCCTCTCGGTTATCGGCATCGCGCGCGAGTTGGCCGCTATTTTTAGCCAAGAGCTGATCAACCATCCGCTTGTCCTGCCGGAGACTGATGACCCGATCGAGAAGTATCTCACGGTCGAGATTTTGGCCCGGGATGCCTGCCCGCGTTACTGTGCGCGGATGCTCAAGGACGTAACCATCCGCAAGAGCCCCTTCTTGATGCGCCGGCGGCTGTTCCAATCCGGCGTGCGCGCCATCAGCAACGTGGTGGATATCACCAATTACGTCATGCTGGAACTGGGGCAGCCCCTGCATGCCTTCGATTACCGCCAGATCGCCGGAGCGGCCATCAAGGTGCGCATGGCCGGCGATAATGAGCGCTTCACGACCCTGGATGAGAACGAACGCGTGCTCAATTCCGGCGATCTCTTGATCTGCGACGCCGAAAGGCCGGTGGCCTTAGCCGGGATCATGGGCGGCCTCAACTCCGAGGTCAAGGATGACTCCCAAATGATCGCTCTGGAGAGTGCCTACTTCACTCCGGTCGGCATCCAGCGCACCGCGCGCAGGCTCGGTCTGCCGTCGGAAGCCGCATACCGTTTCGAGCGCGGCATCGACCCAGAGATTCAGGCGCGGGCGGCGGACCGGGCGGCCGAACTCATGGCCGAACTGGCAGGCGCCCATATCTGCCGCGGCCTTATCGACTGCGATCATCGGAACCTGGCCGCCAAGAACATTGTCCTGCGCCGCGGCATGATGACCAAGGTGCTGGGCTTGGATGTTATACCCGATCGCGAGGTAAGCGATATCCTGACCCGGCTGGGTTGTGCGGTTGCTCCGACCGAGGGCGGGTGGAATGTTTGCGCCCCGGCCCTGCGGCATGACCTGGAACGCGAGATCGACCTGATCGAGGAGTTCATCCGCATCTACGGCATGGACAAGATCGCGCCTGAGCTCCCGGTCTACCGGCCCGAGACGGCCGCGTCGGATACGATCAGCCCCAGGGATATCCGTCTGCGCCTGGCCGCCATGGGCATGACCGAGATCGTGACCTACTCGTTCATAGCACCGCTCTGGCGGCGCTGGTTCGGAGCGGAAGTCCTGGAGCTCAAGAACCCCATCTCGGATGAGCTCAAGCTCATGCGGACCTCCCTTATTCCGGGGCTGGCGAGCACGGTGGCCAAGAACAAGAACCTCCAGACGCGCGATTTGGCCGTCTTCGAACTCGGCCGCTGCTTCTTGCCGCAAACGGGAGCCAAGCTGCCCTCTGAGGAAGAAAGACTTGCCGTGGCCATCTCCGGACAGCAGCGCGATCTGCACTGGTCCGAAACGCGCAAGACCGTGGACTTCTATGATATCAAGGGCATCGCCGAGGCCCTCTTGCCGGAGATGGAACTGAAACCCTCGCGGCATGAGTGCCTCAAGTCGGGCTATCAGGCCGACATCATCCTCAAGGGCCAGACCATCGGGCGATTGGGCCAGCTTCATCCCGATATACTGGGAGCCCTGGACATCATCGATGAGGTCTATGTCCTGGAAATATCCCTCAAGCCGCTGATCCTGAAGCAGTTCTCAGGTCTCAAACCCATTGCGCGTTTTCCCATGACCTGGCGCGACCTCTCCCTGATCGCGGACGAAGGCCTGCATTACCGGGAAATCGAGCAGGCGGTTCTCAAGTTGGGGATCCGGGAACTCAAACGGGTCATGCCCATCGACTGCTATAGCGGTGATAAACTTGAGAAAGGCAAGAAGGGCATCACCATCCGCATGATCTATCAGGCCGAAGACAGAACCCTTGAGGACAAACAGATCAATACATGGCAGGATATGATACTACACGCCTTGGAAAAAGGGCTCGGCGCCACGCTCAGACAGTCGTAGCCGCCCTGGCCGTCTTCATCCTTTGTCCGGCATGCTGCTCTGCGGCCCTGGCCGCCTACAGCGTCATCACCGCTCGCGGCCCCCTTACCACGGACTGTTACCACATACAGGGCAACCGGCTGAGCTTATGTTCCGGTGAGCAGGTGGACCTTCAGGATGTCATTGCCGTCGATACCGCCGAACTGAGCCCGCAAGAGCGGCTGAAGCGGCAGGCGGCCATGGAGAAAGGCCTTCAACGCTTCGATGCCCTGACGCAAGAGGATGCGCGCATCACTGCCCTGGAAAACAGAAGCCATGAATTACTGGAATATATCGTGGGTATCAGGTCAAGCAGCAAGCCCTCAAGCCGTTTGGACGACGCCCTCGCCGATGCCTTGCTCACGCTTGAGAAGCTCGAAGAGGCCTCGGAAAAACAGAAACAGGCCTGGAAACAGGTAAGGATGCCGGATATGCTCTTCCTGCCGCTCAGGGATATCAAGCTCCTGCAATACATGTCCAGGATTCTATCCTACCAGGAGTGGCGGCTGTACCTCAAGCATGGCGACATTACACTGCGCGAATATGCCCGGGAGCATTCTCGCCAGGTGCGCGTCTTCGAAGAACGCTTTCAGGCGCGCCTGGTCGATCTGCGGGCCAAGACCGCGTCAGCGGCGCTCGACGGCGCGGATGCGCCCGCCAATAAATTTTGGAAGGAATCCGAGGCGCCCGAACCGATCATTATCCCGAAAATCTCTGAGTAACCGGATTCAGCCTTTCAGGTGCCGGATGTTTTCCACCGGCGCGTGCAGCTTGCCGGTGTCGAGACTCTCGCCGGGAACGGCCAGCAGCAGCTCCTCAATGGATATGGCGTTTTGAATAAAGGACCAGACGGCCTGGATCATGTCAGCGGCCTTTTTTCGGGCGGCCTCCATGAGCACGGGCACGGTGCCGACGTTTTCATGACCGCTTATGAGATCACGATACACGATAGGACCTGAGAACGGATCCTGGGTATCATGACGGCAATCGTCATAGAACAGACCCCGCACATTGGGGTCATGCATGAGATCGAAGGTCAGCAGAACGCGCGCCAACATCCAGGCCGTGCGGCTGGTGAAGGCGTGGTTATAGAGCAGCTGGGTACGGTAGGACTTGCGGATGCCCGCCGGTGTGAGAGAAAACGTGTTGGCGATGTAATCTTCAAAGGCCGACCCTTCGACCAGGCCGGCCTTGAGCAGGGTATGGATACGCAGCCGGTTGTCCAGAGCGATATCCATGCAGGTCTCGAGATGCCGGTGGCGGTAGACGGCGCGCGCCCGTTGGCGCGCATCGGGGTCATAGTAATTACCCGAGAGGTAGTAGATAAGGGGATGAAAGGTGATGTCCAGGGCGCAGTGGGTGAGATATCCGCAGGCAAAGGCCACGTCGTTCATATTGCGCGGGTCTTGAAGCAGATCCGGCAACAGCTCGTTGGTAGGGTTGCCGGTTTTGCCGTGCAGATGTTCGGATACGGCGGAGTAGGGACTGTAGTAAAAGGTATCGGGGCTGATGGAACCGAGCAGATAGGCCCCGAGATGCGCGCAAACGGATTGCTTGAGGGATCTCTCGCTCACCTGATCAAGTACGGAATGGGCGAAAGCGGCATGGGTGTTTTCCTTGGGCATGCCGGTACTCCTTACCGCCCTTTACCGTTACGGGTGCCTGTGTGCCTGAGGCCGGTCAGCGTCTGAAGTGAATTCATGGCTTATTGTCCAGTTCATCCCGAATCAGCTTGGCTAGGGATTCGAGGACATAGGGTTTCTTCAGGTAAGCTCCGGCGCCGAGATGCATGGCCTCCTTGACGCGTGCGTTTTCGGAAAACCCGCTGACGATGATGGCCTTCTGGCGCTGTTTGATGGCCAGGATTTGGCGGTACGTATCCAGGCCGTCCATGCCGGGGTCCATGATCATATCCAACAGCAGCAGATCGACCTGCTGGTTTTTAATGAACTCGATGGCCTCTTCACCGCTGGCCACGCTGTTCACGCGATATCCCAGCTCGGTCAGAAGCTCGATGGCGATCTCGCGTTGCTCCGGCATGTCGTCCACCACCAAGATATGCTCGCTGCCCTTGAGCTTATCGAGCCCGATCGGGGACTGTTCAACCACGGGCGCCTTGCGGGTGACCGGCAGGTAGATATCGATACGGGTTCCGACACCCTCGGTGGAGTGGACATCGATATAGCCATTGTGATCCTTGACCGTGCTCCAGATGACCGCCATGCCGAGGCCCGTGCCGCTGCGGCCCATGACCTTTTTGGTATAGAACGGCTCGAAGATGCGCGGAAGATCTTCGGGGGCGATGCCGATGCCGGAGTCCGACACGGTCACCATGACGTATTCGCCCTCCACGACATGGTCATAGCCAACCACCGGGGTATCGATGTAGACGTT
>JBDKSM010000190.1:0-12282 GCA_039680665.1 Syntrophaceae bacterium
GTGGTACATAGAGATCTTTCCTAGAGGGGGGTTCCCAGAATGGTTGGCATTGTGGTGGTTGCCCATGGAAGACTTGCCGAGGCCCTGATCGAGACCGCCGAGATGATCGTGGGGAAAATCGAGGGGATCAAGGCCTGTGCCTTCTGCCAAGGCAGCGATGTCGAGAAGCTCAGGAAGATGCTCAAGACATCCATCAAGGATGTGAATACCGGCGACGGTGTTATCATCCTCACGGACATGTTCGGAGGCACGCCCTCCAATATCAGTCTGGCCTTTTTGGAAGAAAACCTGGAGGTGATCACGGGCGTGAATCTGCCCATGCTTTTGAATGCACTGACCAAGCGCGACGGCAAGGGTATCAAGGAGCTGGCTCAGCTCCTGAAAGAGAACGGGCGCAGTAATATCTATATCGCCTCCGAGATTCTATCCGCCAATCTGGGGAAGTAATGAACATCGTCTTGGTACGGGTCGACGACCGGCTCATCCATGGCCAGATCCTGGAATCGTGGATCCCGTTTCTTAAAGCCCAGTGCGTGGTGGTGGCCAATGACGCCCTGGCCGGCGACCAGTTCCAGCGGGCCATCCTTTCCATGGCTATACCCGATCGCATCAAGGTCAGGATCGTGCCCGTGGAGGAAACACACGGGCTGGGTTCGGACCCCGAGCTGGCGGGCCTGAGCACCCTGGTCATCGTCTCATCCCTGCTGGATGCCTACCGGCTGCGGGAAGCCGACGTGGAATACGGACGGCTCAACATCGGCAATATGAAGGGCTCCGAGACGAGCCGGCAGATATCCTACTCGGTATGGCTTTCGGCCGAGGACGAGGGCATGATCAGGGAAATGATCGAGCAGGGGCTGGCCATCAATCTTCAATCCGTGCCGCGCGAGCGCGAGATCGATATCCGGTCCATCGTCGCTATGGGGAAGCCATGATCGCGACCCTGATTCTCTGCATATTCCTGGGAGCCGCGCTCTGGCTCGATCGGGTTTTCGTCCTCCAGGCCCTCTTCAGCCGTCCGATCGTGCTGGGTCCGATCTTGGGTCTGGCGGCCGCCAATCTGCCGTTGGGTCTGCTCATCGGGGCCTCTCTGGAGCTTATGTGGCTCAACGCGCCCCCGGTAGGCGCCTTCCTGCCCTACGATGATTCCTTCTGCGCCGCCGTGGCCGTGCCGGTAGGCGCGGTGGCCACCATGGCCTTGACCACCCAGGAGGCCGCCGGCGTGGCGCTCCTCGTTTGCCTGCCGACCACCTTGGTCGGTCGCTGGATCGACACCCGCATCCGCACGGCCAACCAATTTCTGCTCCCGGTCGACCCCGCGGCGTTGATTGAAAAGCTGCCCAAGGCCATGTGTTTGGCCCTCGGACGGTCTTTTTTGTATGCCTCGGCGGCCATTGCCGTGTGCACTCTTGTTTTGGGAGGCGTGGTCTTTCTTTTGAAAGACGCCCTGCCGCTGCCCGCCCTGCGGACCCTGGCCAGCCTGCCGCTCATCAGCATCATCATCGGTTTGGCCGGCCTCATTACCAGCCGGCGTCTGCAGACCAGAATCGTATGGATTATCGCGTTTTTCCTGGGTTTATCCGCCGGGATTCTGTGGACATGGATGCATTGATCCGACCGGCCTCTCGCAAGGATCTCCCGGCCATCATGGAGATCGAGAAGCAGAGCTTCATTTCGCCCTGGGACAGCCTGGCCATGTTCCTGGCCTTGGATGATCCGCAGGGAAGGGGGACCGTGGCATGGGCGGGCAAAACCCTGGTAGGGTATTGTTTCGCCCATGCGATGCATGATATGCTACATATCCTGAACCTGGCCGTGCGGCCCGCCTGCCGCCGGCAGGGTGTCGCGCGCCAACTGCTGAATGATCTGATCGCTTTCGGAGAGGAATCAGGGCGGTTGTTCGCCTTTCTGGAGGTACGGTCATCGAACGGCGAGGCCCGGGCCTTGTATGCCGATATGGGATTCAGGCACGTTTGCACCTGGAGAAAGTATTACCAGGATACACACGAGGATGCCGAGATTATGCTCAAGGGACTTACATGCAGGATATGATCGCCAGGGTGGTCGGCAACCGCGAGGTGGCCGGACGCACCTATCTCTTAACGCTGGAATGCGACATGGAGGCCTATCGGCCGGGACAATTCGTCATGCTCAAGGCCGGCGGCGTGAGCGATCCGCTGCTCAGACGACCGCTGGGCATCATGGAATATCGGTCCGGCACGCTGGCCCTGCTCTATAAGGTCAAGGGCGAAGGCACCAGGCTTATTTCCGGGCTTCATCAGGACGACCGCGTGGCCGTGCTGGGGCCGTTGGGACAAGGATTTCAAGACCCGCCTCAGGAAGCTACCGTCATCTACGTTGCCGGCGGCACCGGCGCGCCCCCGCTGATTGCTTTGGCCTCGCACCTGAAACGCGGCCGCTTCCTGTACGGAGCCCGCACCCGCGAGGACATCCCCTTCGAATGCCTGCCGCATGAGTGCCTCATATGCACCGAAGACGGTTGCTGCGGTACAAAGGGCCTGGTAACGCAGGCGCTGAGCTCGGCACTGGGCCATGGAATGTCCATGGTCTATGCCTGCGGACCTTTGCCCATGCTCAAAAAGGTCTGGACCCTGGCCCAGGCCGCGGGCGCTCTCTGTCAGGTGTCGCTGGAGGAGCGCATGGCCTGCGGTTTCGGTGTATGCGCCGGCTGCGCCGTAGAAACCGTCAAAGGCATTGCGCGCGTCTGCAGCGAAGGACCGGTCTTTCGTGCGGAGGAGATTGTGTGGTGAAACCCGTCGACCTGTCCGTACCTATAGGCCCGAAGCTGACGCTGAAGAACCCGATCATGAACGCCTCGGGCACGTTCGCCTACGGCGAGGAGTTCGCCCGCTTCATGGACCTGGGTTGCCTGGGCGCCGTGGTCACCAAGGGGCTATCGCTTCAACCCAAACGCGGCAATCCCACCCCGCGCGTGACTGAAGCACCCAGCGGCATGCTCAATGCCATCGGTCTTGAGAATGTCGGGCTGGAACGTTTTCTGGAAGAAAAACTGCCGTTTTTGAAGGGCTATGATGTCCCGGTGATCGTGAACTTCTTCGGAGCCAGTGAAACCGAGTATGCCCACATGGCCGCCAGGCTCGATCAGACCGCGGTGGATGGCCTTGAGATGAATGTATCCTGCCCCAATGTCAAGAAGGGCGGCATCCAGTTCGGGCGCGATCCCCACACGCTGGCCAGTCTGGTGAAGATCGTGCGGGGACAGACCTCCAAGCCGCTGATCGTCAAGCTCTCGCCCATGACCAGCGACATGGCCGAGATGGCCCGCGCGGCCGAGGAATACGGCGCCGATGCGCTGACCTGCATCAACACCATCCCGGCCATGGCCATCGACGAGGAGACGCGCCGACCCATCCTGGGCAATGTCACCGGCGGTCTTTCGGGGCCGGCCATCAAACCCGTGGCCCTGAAAATGGTTTGGGAGGCGGCCAAGGCGGTCAGAATCCCGGTAATCGCCGCCGGGGGGATTTCCCATGCCAGGGACGCCGTTCAATTCTTCCTGGCCGGGGCCAGAGCCTGCCAGATCGGGACGCAGGCGCTGGTCGAACCGTTCTGTTTCAGCCCCATCATCGCCGGTATCGAAGATTACCTGAAGCGCCAGGGGGTAGAGCGCCTGACGGACATCATCGGCGCCCTGGAAACCTAGATCGCCTCACCCCCCCGTTCGCCGGTGCGGACCCGGATAACGTCTTCCACGTTCAGGATGAAGATTTTGCCGTCGCCGATCTTGTCGGTCCGGGCGGCTTGCATGATGGTCTGGACCGCCTGCTCCACCAGGGAATCTTCGAGGACGATCTCGATCTTGATCTTGGGGATCAGGTCCACCATATATTCGGCCCCGCGATAGATCTCTTTGTGACCCTTCTGTCGTCCGTAGCCCTTGACCTCGGTTATGGTCATGCCTTTGATACCGAGTTTGTTCAAGGCCTCCTTGACCTCGTCGAGCTTGAAGGGCTTGATGACGGCTTCGATTTTCTTCATCTTAAAACCTCCCGAAAGTTAGGCGCCATAGGCGGTTTCGCTGTGCTCGCTTAAATCGAGTCCTTGATCCTCGGCTTCGGGCGCTACGCGCAGCCCCATGTACTTATCGATCAGGGTGAGCATCACCCAGCTTAAGCCGAAGACATACAGGCCGACGGCCACGATGCCGATGGCCTGCGATCCGAGCAAGGCGAACGAACCGTTTAAAAGACCGTCGGCCCCGCCGGGGTTGATCGCCCGTGAGGCGAAGACCCCGACGGCCAGCGTGCCGATGATGCCGCCCAGTCCATGGATGCCCACCACGTCCAGGGCGTCATCGTATCCCATGCGGGCTTTTTTGGCAACCGCCAGGTAGCAGAGCCCGCCGGCTAAGAGCCCGATGATGACGGCCGCGTTCGGTGACACGAAGCCAGCCGCCGGGGTGATGGTGGCCAGGCCGGCAACCGCCCCGGAAGCCGCGCCCAGGGTCGTGGGTTTGCCGCGGTGCAGCCATTCTACTCCCACCCACATGGCCATGCCGGCCATGCCGCCTAAGTGGGTGGCCACAAAGGCGCCCACGGCGGTTGCGTTCGCCGCCAGGGCGCTGCCGCCGTTGAAACCGAACCAGCCGAACCATAAGAGTCCCGTGCCCAGAAGGGTCATGGGTAGGTTATGGGGCACGAAGTTCTCATGGCCGTAGCCTCTGCGCGGTCCGATCACCAAGGCCGCGGCAAGGGCCGCGGCCCCGCAGGCCAGGTGCACCACCAGGCCGCCGGCGAAGTCGAGCACGCCCAGGGCCTTGAGCCAGCCTCCCGCGCCCCAGACCCAGTGGCAGACCGGGTTATAGACAAGCACCGTCCAGAGCAGACTAAAAACCAGGAAGGGGCCGAACTTCATACGTTCGGCAAACGCGCCGGTGATCAGGGCCGGGGTGATGACCGCGAACATGCATTGGTAGATCATGAAGGCCAGGTGGGGGATGGTGGCGGCGTAATCCGGGTTGGGGGCGGAGCCGACACCCTTGAGGCCGAACCATGCCAGCGAGCCGATGAGGCCGCCGATATCCGGTCCGAAGGACAAGCTGTAGCCGATGTACACCCACTCCAGGGTGATCAGGGCAATCAGGATGAAACTCTGCATGAGTGTGCCGAGCACGTTCTTGCTCCGCACCATGCCGGCATAAAAGACTGCCAGGCCGGGCGTCATGAGCAGGACCAGCGCGGCGGCCACCAGGACAAAGCCTGTATCGGCGCCGGAAATCTGAAGCATACGTCCTCCTTGCTCTGATGATGACGAGTTTGTGTATGCTTCGCAAATTCGATACCAAGGCATGTCGGGCCTGAGTGATATTTAACACTCTGATATTATAAGCGGAATGAATGCCGGTCGCCGTCGATGAATAGTACATTTCGGTGGATTAATAAATAATAAGCGACAAAAATGGACAAAACCATGCCAATGGCGGATTTGATAATCTTAATGATGTTTGATGAATGTCAGGAAAAACAGTTACGAATGGAATGCTTCAAAAATGCGCTACAGCGTTGGCAGCATCTGGTCGAGATAGGCCCGCAGGGCCGACTCCCGGCCGAACCAGAAGTGATCGACTCCGTCGATTATCGTCAAGCGCCCCGCATCAAGGACCGTCTCAAAGGTGGCGGTATCATAGAACTGATCCTGCGCCCCCACCACGGCCCATACCGGGAGACCCTTCAAGGGGGGGAATGCGAACATGGCGCTGGGCGGAGCGATGAGGATGCAGGGCAGCTCCCTGCGCTTCAAGAGGCCGGCCGCGATCCAGGCCCCGAAGGAGTATCCCAGGATAATGGGCCGCTCTCCGGAGAAGTCGAGCACGGTGGCGAGGTCCTCGATCTCGCCCGGTCCGCCATCATGCAGCCCATCGCTTGAGCCCACGCCGCGGAAATTGAACCGCAGGGCGGAAAAGCCATGCGCCAGGGCCGCATCCCGGGCGGTGGCAACCACATTGTTGTGCATGTTGCCCCCATACAAGGGATGCGGATGGGTGATTACGGCCAGGCGCGGGGCGTCGCCCTCACGGATGGCCTCCAGTCGCGGATTGGTGCCGATCGAGATTTTCGCCATGCAGGTATCGTATAAGATTTGTGCGTTTAGATCAATGCCCATCCCTGGTATGAGACGTACGCTGAGGCTTTTAAAATACGAGTTGCACATTGTTACACTCGGTTTATACTATAGCCAGGGGGGCAGTATGCTTATTGTACAGGTCTTCATCCATGTGAAATCGGAGAGTGTCGAGGCCTTCAAGGCCGCCAGCATGGAAAACGCCGCCCAGAGCATCCTGGAGCCGGGCTGCGCGCGTTTTGATGTTATCCAGCAACTGGACGATCCCAACCGCTTTGTGCTCTACGAGGCCTACCGCACGCAGGCGGACAACGACTTCCATAAACAAACGGCGCACTACCTGAAGTGGCGCGAGGCCGTGGCCGACATGCAGGCCGAGGATCGCTCCAGCATCAAGTACACGGGCTGCTTTCCGCCCGATGATGCCTGGAAGTGACGGCGGCCATGCGTTTTGAATTCGCCACCGCCGGCCGCATTATCTTCGGTCCCGGCACCCTGGCGGAGGTGCCGACTATCGCCAAGGGCTGGGGCAGGCACGCCGGTATTGTGACCGGCGCAAACATCGAGCGGCCGCTCGTCTTGAAGAGGCTCCTGGAAGAGCAAGGCATTGTCTGCACCGTGGTGCCGATCGTGGGTGAACCGACCACCTCCAATATCAACAGCGGGGCTCAGGCCGCCCGCGAATCCGGGGTCGATATGATCATCGCCATGGGCGGCGGCAGCGCCATCGATGCCGGCAAGGCCATCGCCGCCCTCCTAACCAATCCCGGAGATATCCACGACTACCTGGAGGTCGTCGGTCAGGGCTGGTCGATCACCACTGCGCCCCTGCCGCTCATAGCCATCCCCACCACGGCCGGCACCGGCGCCGAGGTCACGCGCAATGCCGTGATCGCCTCGCCCTGGCATCGCGTCAAGGTCAGCATGCGCTCCCCCATGCTGCTGCCGCGCCTGGCCGTGGTCGATCCCGAGCTGACCTATACGCTGCCGCGCATGCTTACCGCCGCCACCGGACTGGATGCCCTGACCCAGCTTATCGAGGCCTCGGTCACCCGACGCGCCACGGTCTTAAGCGAAGGCTTCTGCCGCGCCGGCCTGGAACGAGCGCGGAATTCCCTCGTGAAAGCTTATAAGAGCGGCGCGCCCGAGGCCCGCGCCGATATGTCGCTGGCCGCGCTCTTGAGCGGACTGGCGCTGGCCAATGCCGGACTGGGAGCCGTCCACGGTCTGGCCGCGTCACTGGGTGGATTTCTAGGCGCCCCGCACGGTATGATCTGCGCCCGGCTCCTGCCCTTGGTCTGCCAGATTAATATCATGGCCTTGAAGAACCGCGCGCCCGAAGAGCCTTTCCTGGGGCGTTATAACGAGGTGGCGCGTATTTTGACGGATAATCCCGGCGCTGATGCCATGGATATCATCCCCTGGTTGCACCGACTTGTCAGCGAACTCAATGTGCCCGGACTGGCCGATTTCAATCTATGTGCGGAAAATATATCCGCGATCGTGCATCAGGCCCAGCAGTCGTCCAGCATGCAGGGCAACCCCATTGCCTTGAGCGATACCGAGCTGGCCGCGGTCTTGAAGAGCGCATTGTAAAGGGCAGGCCAACAGGGACAGAGGCACACAGGCACAAAGTTTTAAAATCTGAAACAGGCTCAGGGATTGAATGGATGAGTTGCATGCCGATCCTGCGTGCAGAGGATATTGCCTGCGATGAGGTCTGACATGCATATTCACCATCTTTATTGAAAGTAAAGATATCAGTAGAGGTCGTTGAAAAACTCATTTTGGAAGACAGTCTTGTATTCCTGAAAGCGATATGGCTGATGCGATCCATGTTCAGAGGGTGTCAGCTCAGATCATGACCAGTCTGGCCTCCACCTATGCATCAACACTTCGTACATCTCTCTGGAAAGCCATTCCATCCCCTTTTTATGCAAAGCCATAGCCGTAATTCATAATCTTTTCGACGTTGTGAACCATGCAGTACAAGAGCCATTGTATGTTCACCTTGATCTTCCCCCTGAGGGTGAACCGGTCAAGATGCTTGTTCATGCGGATATTCCCGAAGACAGGCTCAACGATTTCCATTCTATGGGAGTAGATTTCGCGACCTTCTTCACTGTCGATCTTCTCTACCATGAGCTTGGTGAGATTGACCCCATCAGGCCCGATGGGGAACATCAGGCATTTGGTTTTCGGGCTTGGAGTTTTTCTCGTAAGACATTTCGCTCTGAGTGCGCATCCCCTGCAATCCTGTTCCCTGCTACGATAGGTGCGATACACAGTCCCCTTGATAACCATATGCTTTGTCTTAAAGAGAAGTATCTTCCCATTCGGGCACACATACTCATCCAAGTCCTCACGGTAGATGAAGTCCTCGTGGGCAAAGTGTGTCCTGCTGGTTTTGCCTTGCTTCCTCCATTCCTCATATCGCTGATCCCTCATGCGTTGCCACTTGTCCGGGATGTAGGCATCCAGTTTCTCGTCCACGCACTTCTGAAGATTGCCTTTGCTGTGGTAGGCGCTGTCCGCCGTGAAGATCTTCCCCTTAAAATATTCGTCAGCTTCTTCGTGTCCGTTCTTCTCCATGTTCTCCTTGACCCCATCAATCATCGGCGGAACAAGATCAGCATCCTGTCCCGTACCGAAGACCTCCGCGTGGACGATCACCTGGTGCTTCGCGTCCACCACCACCTGGCCGTTGTGTCCCTGAACCGACCCATGGGAGGTCGTCATCAAAGCAGACTCATTATCTGTCATGTTGCTCTTGATCTCTTTGCCCTTCTTCCCGGCCTTCCCGTCGTTTTCCTTCAGCCAGGCCTCGATCCGAGCCGCCTGCTTCGTGAGCTGCTCGATCTGCTTTTCCTTGTTGCTTCCGGATGGGGGAGGAGGATCATCGTCCTTCCGGTCTTCGTCTTCCTGCTCTTTGAGCATCTTCCGGACCCGCTCCTCGATCCTTGCCTTTTTCTTCTTCAGATCGGAGACCTTCCCGCTCCACTGCTTCGATGCGTTCGAGGGGAGCTTGCACCCGTCCTGCGCAAAGAACGTCCCTCCCAGGAGGTCCAGTTCCTCACACACCAACAGGATATTCCGGAACAACGGCAGGATCTCGTCCTTCATGGCGGATACGAAGGTGGCAATCGTCGTGTAGTCCGGGCATTGCCCGCAGGACAACGCCATGAACACGATGTTCTCACGGCATGCCTGTTCGATCTTTCTCGACGAGATAAGACCCCGCGAGTATCCCAGCAGCACCACCTTCAACAGGATCTTCGGGTCATAGGCCGGCCTTCCGGTATCGTCATTCTTGTACTTCCCGTTGAAGATGCTCAAGTCCATATGCTTCTCCACCAACTGGTTGATGGCGAACTCCAGCGTTCCTGGCATGAGCTGATCGCTTAATGAAACCGGGATGAGAACCCCTTGCGAATAATCGTACGGTTTGTACCTGGCCATGATCCCTCCCCATTCAATGACACCACCAATATACCACATAACTTATTATAATTATATGTGTATTCATCGCTAATGAAATACTTTAACAACTGAATCGATGGCTTACTTGTGACTCCCTGGGGACTTTCTCAACAGCCTCAGATGCTATCTGGACAGAATGCCCTGACTCCCCAAAATTCAGATCTTGGCACGCAATCGATCATTTTTTCTGTCCCTCGATAACTCCATATCCCTTGAGGATAGCGATGATCAGCTTGTATGAAATATATCACCAGAAGATCATAACTCCCTGGATGGTATGATAGAGCTTTGACTTTCTGGGATATTCTGTAGGATCTAGATTTCATGCAATTTTAAAACAAAAGACAGATGCCGTTTTGCAAACAGGTCTTTGACGCGGCCCCTGAGGATGTTAGCCTTCTCTGTGCCTCTGTGCCTCTGTGCCTCTGTGCCTCTGTGCCTCTGTGCCTCTGTGCCTCTGTGCCTCTGTGCCTCTGTGCCTTGCCCCGCACGTCTTGTTTTACGCTTGCGCAGATTTCTCGGATTCAGTATGCTGGCTTCCATGGGAATGCTCGTCAAGGACATACTCGCTTCCACCAGGCCCAGCTTTTCCTTCGAGTTCTTTCCGCCCAAGACCGAGACGGGTTGGGAGCGTCTTTTCCAGAACATCGCCGCGCTCATGCCGCTCTGTCCTTCCTGGGTGAGCGTCACCTACGGCGCGGGCGGTTCCACCCGCGAAAACACCCATAACCTGGTGGCGCGCATATCCCGCCAGACGGATCTGACCGTGGTTTCGCACCTTACCTGCGTGGATTCGACGCGGGATGAAATTCGGGCCATTCTCAGGCGTTACCATGCCGAAGGGATCAGAAATATTCTGGCCCTGCGGGGCGATCAGCCGTTGGGGCGGGCCTGGGAAGCTGGTTGGGACGGTTTTCAACGCGCCCGTGATCTGGTGCTCTTCATAAAATCCGAGTTTCCGGACATGTGCGTGGGCGTGGCCGGTTTTCCGGAAGGTCATCCCGACACCCCCAACCGCTTGAAGGAGATCGAATACCTGCAAGCCAAGGTTGATGCCGGCGCCGATTATATCATCACCCAGCTGTTTTTCGATAACCGCGATTTTTTCGATTTTTGCGAGCGTTGCGAGATCGCCGGCATCACGGTGCCCATTATCGCGGGGATCATGCCGGTTCTGAGCACCTCGGGCATGGCGCGCATCGCCGACGTGGCCGCCGGGGCGCGTTTACCGGCAAGGCTCTTGAAGGCCGCGGCCCGGGCGGAATCGGACGAGTACGTGGAAAAGGTGGGGGTGCACTGGGCCACCGAACAGGTGCGCGACCTCATCGACAACGGTGTGCGCGGGGTCCATTTCTATACGCTCAACACCGCGCGGGCCACCTTGAAAATTTATGAGTCATTGGGCGTCACCTGTTCCAGTGGGCTGAGACGCTGACGTATTCATGAAGACGGAAAAAGAATCAGCAGGAGGAAGACATGATTAATGAACGGATCGAGGACGGCATCGTTATCGCCAGTTTTGAGAACGGCAAGAACAATACCATCACGCGCGTGACCCTCAGGCAGTTGCAGGCCATTCTGCGCAACGTCAATACCGACGATAGCCTCAAGGGAATCGTGCTCACGGGCTCGGAAAAGGTTTTCTCTTCCGGGTTCGATCTGCCGATGTTTCTGGGATTCAAGGAGGTGGATGAGGTGATCGCCTTCTTCGAGCTGGAAGAAGATGTCCTCTTAGACCTCTTCATGTGCCGCAAGCCGGTGATCGCCGCCATCAACGGTCATGCCGTGGCCGGAGGGCTGATCATGGCCATGGCGAGCGACTACCGCGTCGTCAAGGACCATCCCAAGATCAAGCTGGGCATGAGCGAGATCAAGATCGGCCTGCCGCTTTCCATCGCCCAGACCGAGGTCATGCGCTTCGGATTCGACAGCGACAAGTTGTATCGCGATATTATGTATTTCGGAGAGCTGTTCAACCCCGCCCGCGGTCTGGAACTGGGCATCGTGGATGAGATCGTGGCCGAGGAGCAGCTCATCGTGCGGGCCAAGGATCTGATAAGCAGGTTTATCGACCAACCGGGCCGGGCCTTTATCAAGCTCAAGGAAAGTCTCAAGAAGCCCGCGGCCGACCGTATCCGCGGCCGCCTCGCGAACGAGGATTGGCGGGAAGGGTTCAAGTGTTTCTTCGATCCGGCGGTGCGTTCCACGCTCGATTTCGTTCAGAACATGATGTAGGTCTTGTTCTAGGATTTCAGCTGCGAAATGATCATGCCCGCCAGCATGAGCGCGCACCCGAGCATGGCGCGCAGGCTTAAGAACTCGCCCAGGATCAGCCAGCCTCCAATGGCCGCGAATACGGATTCAAGGCTTAAAATGATGGCGGCATGCGCAGGATGGGCCTGCTTCTGAGCCACGACCTGCAGCGTGTAGGCGATGCCCACTGAAAAGACGCCGCCGTATAGGATGGGCACCGTGGCCCGTAAAAGTCCGTCAAGGGTAGGGTGTTCGCAGATGCCGGCTACGATCAGACTCAAGCCCGCACAGATCAGATACTGGTTGAATGCCAGGCGTAACGCCCCGATCCGGAAGGCGAAGCGGCCGATGATATGCACATGCGCGGCCCAGCACAGGGCACCCAGGAACACTAGGAAGTCGCCGCGTGCAATGGAAAAATCGGACTTGATGCTCAAAAGGTAGAGG
>JBDKSM010000191.1:0-9190 GCA_039680665.1 Syntrophaceae bacterium
TCCTTGCGCTCCGCCAACTGCTGGGCGATATTCTGGGTAATATCCTTGGCCGTGGTTTCGGGCGTCATGTTCAGATAGATCAGATTAGTCAGGTTGCCGGTGGAGCGCAGACCCTCCTGCCGGGCACGCAGGTCCACCGGAATGCCAAAGCGCACCTTCCCGTCGCCGTGTTTCCAGGCGGCCTGCGCCAGCAATACCGCCAGCTGACCGAGCTGATCTTTATATCGTCCGGGGATGATAATGCGACGCCAGACCACACCGCGTTCCTGTCCCTGCGGCATACCGGTGGGCGCGAGGAATTCATGGGGGGGCGGGGTGCGGCCTTCTTTTTGAAAGCTCTTGCACATGCCCAGCTCCGTGATACGCGAGTTGGAGCCCAGGGGGTCCATACCGTTGAGGGCCCGGATAATATCTTCCAGCCAGGTCAGGGTTCCGCGACCATCCATCACGGCATGGTGGGACTTAAAAACGATGCGCAGCGGATCGCCATGCACAAGGACTACCTCGCAGGTGGGTCCTTCCCAGGGCGATAGGGATTCCGACAGGAAGGCCGGGGCGTTTTCAGGACTGAGACCATCCCAGGCCGAACCATCCACCTCTCTGACCTTGGGCGTTACGCCGGAATCGACCCACCGGCTGAACATCAAATGCCCCTTCAAAACCAACCGCGTCCCGGGGTTGGCCTCGGAAGCGATTGCTACGGCTTTCTGCCATTTCGCCTGGTCGAGGACGCCGGTTCCCTCTAAGAAGAATTGGTTGGCAAACCCTGGGCAGAACTCATCGAACAACAAATACACCCGCTCCGTACGACAAAGAGGCCTCGAAAAACCCATGGTTATTTCTCCCTCCTTACATTTTATTATAGCCGCCCCCGAGCGATACGTCCAGGATCCATCCGGCCGCCATTGTCCTACACCTTAGCATGGAAAAGAAATTTTCCAAGTGGAATATACTCACGCAGGCCCCTGTCATCCATCAAGGCAGACCCCGCACGCGGCTCTGCCGGGGTATGTCTCGACGATGGGGCAACTCTCTACGCCCTGACAGGGGTCAAACCTTGGCTATCAGCCGCAGCCGCAGGTGGGCTTCGATGGATCCGAGCAGCATGACCCTGCGTCGATGCTGCAACAGCATGCGGCTCCGCTGCGGCCCAGCATGCCGTTGATAACCGCCGCGGCGCAGCCGACCCCGGCCTGGACGGTGATGGCCTCAGTGGGGCAATTGCGGCTGCAGGCCCCGCATTCCATGCAGGCGTCCTTGTCCTGGATAAGCACGCTCCGACCGTTCATCTTGAAGACGGCATGCGGACAGACCTCCAGGCACATGCCGCAGCCCACGCACTTGGCTTCATCCAGCTTGAGCGTCACGACATCTTTAAGATAAACGAGTTTCGGCATACAGCCCCTTTACGCTATGAAGCCCGATACGATCCATATGACCAGTCCGGTGGCGGCCATGCCGATCTCGAGCGGCACGGCCCAGCGCATCTCGCGCTTCACGCCCGAGAGCGACGTATAGGTCGAGGCGCCCGTGAAGTTCATGGCCAGATAGGCCGCGATGGCGGCCGGCATCATAAGCCAGGATACAGCCTGAAGGACCCCGCGCCAGGTGGAGAGGTCATAGCCCCACCCGGCGATCAGCAGCAGGGCCGTGACGGCGCCGATCGCAAACCCCTTGGCGGCAAAGGCCCGACCAGGGAGATAGGGCAGCATGAGCGGCATCAGCACGGTTCCGGCCAGGATGGACAAACCCAGGGCCAGGATGGTGAAAAGCCCATCGCTGAAGAGATTGGCCGTAAAGCCGCCGGCGCCCAGAAAACCACTGACAATGAACATGATCGGCACGACGATGAGGGCGGCCTTAAGCGCCTCAACGAGCTCGATGGGGATCAGCACGGCCCTGTCCTTGAACGGGAAGGTCATGCGCCGCATCTCCGGCGTGGCCTTAAAGCCCGCATCCAGATACGCGCCAAGGTCGCGCGCGCGGATCGGTCCGTACCGCACGCTGAAGCCTGAGAGTTTTTTGACCGTATGCGCGGCCACCCCCGGGGCGCCAAGCTGGGGCAGGATCAACGTGCGGTGTGTGACGATGTCCTTCAAGCCGCCGGTCTGGATACGGTTCACGAGCTCGTCGGTGCCGAAGGTCCCTTTGCCGGCCGCGCACCAGACATTGATGCCCTTGGTGTCCAGGACCAGTATCCAGGCGTTGCGGCCGGGCAGCGCCGCGCGCAGAAGGTCAAAGCTCATCTTGTAGTTGGCGCTCACCAGCACCGGGGCATGTTCATCGGGTGTGCCCAGGGCGTACAGGCCGGGATCGATGGCATAGTGCATGCGCCCTACCCCGAGCCGGGCCTTGACGGCGCCCCAGTGGTCGGCTTGTCGCAGCCGTGACGACACGCGGGGGATATCGCCCCTCGGCCCTGGATGGACTCCCTCTACAAACGGCTGATCGCTCCGCGGCGGTGCGGCCGGAAGTACTTCCGGTCCACAGCATGACGCGGGCGCCATGGGGAGCACGAGGCGCCCGGCGCTGTTATGATCGGATTTATCATGCTGATCCATGTCCACTCCTTGATAATTTCATCGCGCCCTGCCCTGCCCGCCGGAGATTTGCGCGCCGGCGCAGCAGCGCGCACCGTTGTTTCCGGTATAGCGCCGGTCGGCCACCTGCTGCATGGCCTGAAGAAACGTCCCGGCGCCCTTGAGCACTCCGTCACGCTGCCGGGTCGGGATCTCTGCCTGAATGGCCCTGACAAAACCGACCAGGCATTGCCACACCTTGGCATGCACTGCCTGACCCTGTTCAGTCAGGGTCAGAACCGCGGCGCGTGAATCATGTCCGGCCCTGCCCCGCACGACCAAACCCCGGCGCAAGAGCGGGGCGACCAAACGGGTGGTCGTGCTCTTGTCCACGCCCAGATCGGCATGCAGGCTCAGCAGGCCCAGTTCGGTATGACAGGCGATGAGGTCGAGGATGAGAAACTGCGTGAAGGTCACGTCCTCGCAGAAGACCTCGTCCTGGCGGCAGCAGCGTACGGCCTTGGAGAGCCCCATGATAAGATCGAGAATTTCGCGATCCCCGGGGTCGATATCCGGTAACATGGTTGTACTATACAACTATTCGAGGATCTGTCAAGCCATTCAAGGGTTCGGACCGCAAATGCATCCTGTCTCAGACAATGCGGGAAAACCGCGCCAGGGGGAGATGCCCGGGCCGTATGTAGTCTTTTTATCATAACCGACCGTCTTTTACGGTCAGACAGGGAGCGTGGCGATACACGGCTTAAAAAGGAATTGTCTGAAGCCGCGCAGACTGAAGATGCGCTCCTTGCCCCGGCGACCGGCGGCACGATAACGCATGAAAGGAGTGCGTACTGAGATGAAAAAGATGACCGATCATAAAAGCTTTTTAAGAGTGGTGCTTTGCATGGTCTGTCTGGTAATCGCGCCCTTGACCGACGCCGTCGCCTCACCAGGAGATCCAAACCTCCAGCCGCCCCGGCCGGATAACACCGGCTTTGAACCGCTGCTGGGCACCTATTCCTACCTGGTTGATTTCAACAACATGCGTATCGGCGCCATTGACCTCTCTATCGAACGCGCGAACGACCTGTACAAGATCCAGGTGTTGGCCAAGACCATCAACATGTTCGACCGGCTCTACAAGATCCGTTACCGGGGAGAAGCCGTGATCGATTCCGACCCCTTCGCCCCTGTTCAGACCAAGGTCCAGCAACAGGTCAGGACCAGGGAACGCGCCACCACCACCACGTTTGGACCGGACGGCGCCATTAAAACCCAGGAAAGAAAAACGGATGACGGCCAGGTCGAATATGAAACCAGAAATATCCAACCGGAGAAGTTCATGCTCGACCCCTTCTCGGCCACCTACCTCGTGCGCGGCTTTGACTGGAAGGTGGGCATGGAGAAGATCTTCGATGTCTTCCCGGGCAAGAGCCAGTATGAGATCCGGCTCAAGTGCGAGAAACTGGTCATGCTCGATATGGGCGGGGTGAAACGCCGGGCCTGGGTGATCATCCCCACGGCCATAAACCTCGACCCCGATAAGCAGGCCGAGGCGGCCAAGAAGGCACAGGCCAACCTGAAAATCTACCTCTCGGCCGACGAGCAGAAGGATGTGCTCAAGATCGAGGCCAGCCACATGCTGGGCAATCTGACGGTCTTCCTGGACAGATTCGAGCCCTCAGTCTACCAGGGCAAGATAGCGGCCGAGACCGTGAAATAACCGGTCCCCGGCTTGAGCATGTCCGGCGCCGGGCACGCATGTGTCCGGCGTTTTGTTTCCGCAGAACCTCAGCCCCTGCCCTGCCGCTTGGCCTCGATTCCGCGGGCCGCGGCAATCGCGCCCGAGAGCGTGGTGATATACGGAACGCCGAAGCGGATGGCCGACTTGCGGATATAGGAGTCGTCATGGCTGCCCAGTTTGCCGTTGGGCGTATTGATGATCAGCCCATAGACATGGTTCTTGATATCATCCACGATATTCGGACGGCCCTCGTGCAGCTTCAAAACCACATCCGCATCGATTTCGTGGGCCTTCAAAAAGCGGTGGGTGCCGCGTGTGGCCCTGATATCAAAACCCAGGCTGCTGAACTGACGGGCCACGGCCAGTACGGCCGGCCGCTCGCTCTTCGAAACGCTGATAAGGACCGTGCCCTTCTCGGGCAGACGCACGCCTGAGGCCTCGAACGCTTTATGATAGGCCAGTCCGAAGGAATCCGAAACACCCATGACCATGCCCGTGGCGTGCATCTCGGGACCGAGCACCGGATCGACATCCGGGAAAGCGTTGAAGGGAAACACCACTTCCTTGACGCTGAAGCCCGCAGATCCGCACCCCTGCCGGTCATAGTCCCGCAAGGATTTGCTCAGCATGACCGCCGTGGCCATCTCGATCAGCTCTACGCCGCAGGCTTTTGTGACCAGCGGAACGGTCCGCGAAGCGCGCGGGCTGACGCCCAGGCAGAAGAGCATATCGCCGCTGACGGCGAATTGGACGTTCATGAGCCCCCGGATGCCTAAGTCCCGGGCGATACGTTCGGCGTAGCTCTTCATCAGGTCGATGTGCTTGGCCGGGATGGAGATGGGCGGGATCACGCCGGCGCAGTCTCCGGCATGCACGCCGGAAAGCTCCACGTGCTCCATGATGGCGGGCGCAAAGACATCCCGTCCGTCACAGACCACATCGGCTTCGGCCATGACCGCGTTTTCCAGAAAATGAGAGATCAACACCGGCCCGGAATTCGGGATGGTTTTGAGCATCTCGGCATCATGCACGATCTCCATGCCCAGTCCGTCGATACTCTTAAGCGGCCTGAGCACGACCGGGAACCCGATCTCCTCGGCCAGGGTACGCGCTTCATCACTGGTAGAGGCCATGCCGGAGTCAGGCATGGGGATGCCCAGGGCCGTGATCCGTGCGCGCAGGCGCAGCCGGTCGGCCGCCACGCTTATGCTCTCCACCGGGGTGCCCAGCAGCCGTACGCCCTTGCCCGCCAAAATACCGGCCGCGGCGGCGGCGGTATGTCCGCCGAACTGGAAGATCATGCCCAGCGGTTCCTCACCCAGGTATATATCCCGGATATCCTCGGCCGCGAGCGGTTCGAGATACATGCGGCTCAACGGTGTAAAGCCGGCGACGGCGGCGGGGTTGCAGTTGACCACGATGGGGGTATGTCCCATGGCCTCAAGCGCCCTGGCCGCATGAGCGCAGGCATAGTCCGACTCCTGGCCCTGGCCGATCCGCGCCGGTCCGCCACCCAGGATCATCACCCCCTGAGACGTTGGCGACGGCGTTTGCGCGGTATTCGTGGGGCCGTGAAAGGTCGCGTAATACCACTGGGCATGCGGCAGCTGCTGAAAGGACTTTATGATACCCAGAACCTTCCGTTGTTCGCGTATCTCATCATCCGCCTTCCCCAGCATCCCGGCGATCTCGGCGTCTGAAAAACCGTCCTGTTTGGCCTGGGCCAGGAGTTCGGGCGCCAGGTCTCGCCCCCGGCGGGCGCGGATTGCCTGTTCGAGCGTCGCAAGGTCCTTGAGTTGGCTGATGAACCACGGTTTGATCCTGCTTTTGTCCGCCAGCTCATCCACGCCGGCGCCGAGCGCAAGGGCGGCATAGAGCGTGAACAGCCGCGTGCTGGATGGTTCACCAAGCTCTTCCAGGCATTCGTCCACGCTGCCGGGTTTCCCGGCGGCGCTCAATGTGGCGCTCCGGCCGTCAAGGGCGCGCACGGCCTTCTGCAAGGCTTCCTTGAACGTCCCTCCCACACCCAAGGCCTCACCAAAGGATTGCATGCGCGTGGAAAGCCGGTCCCGCGCACCCTTGAAACGCTCGAACTGGAAGCGCGGCAGCCGCACCGCCACGAGGTCCCGGTCAGGGGTGTAGTCCTTCAAAGCAAGGCCCAAGTCGTCCGCTGTTTCGTGCATGGTAAATCCCGCGGCCAGCCGGGTGGCGATGGCGGCCAGGGGCAAGCCGGTGGCGGCGGTGACCAGCGCCGAGGTGCGTGAAAAGCGCGGGTTGACCTCCAGCACCACGACCCGGCCGCTGTGCGGGTCATGGGCGAACTGCACATTGGCCACCCCCACGATTCCCAGCGCCCCCACCACGGCCGAGGCCATTTCCCTCAGGCGCGCCATCAGATCGGCGGCCACCGTCAGCATCGGCACCACGGCCATTGAATCTCCGGAATGGATGCCTACGGGATCGATGTTCTCGATCAGGCCGGCGGTCACGGCCGCCCCCACGGCGTCCCTGAGGACCTCGACCTGCAATTTTTCCCAGCCGAGCAGGGATTGCTCCACGATGATCCGCACCGGCCCGCCGGGACTGATCCCCTTGCCCGCCACGACCCGGAGTTCCTCGCTGTTATACACCAAAGTGGCGCCTTCGCCGCCCAAGGTATGCGAGGAGCGCACCACGACCGGATACCCCAGGTGGCCGCAGGCTTTTTCAGCCTCCTCCATGCTCAAGGCCACCGCGCTCTCGGGCAGATCGACGCCGGTTTGGCCGAGCGCGTCCTTGAGCAGCGCGCGGTCCTTGCAGGCCGCAATACCGTGCACCCCGCCCCCGAGCACGGCCATCGGCCGGGCAGAGAGCACCCCGGCCTGTTCCAGCTCCAGGATGAGCTTCAGTCCGGCCCTGCCTCCCATGGTGGGCAGACAGGCATCCACCTGCTCCTTGGCGATAATCCCGGCCAGGCGGGAGGCATTGAGCGGTTCGATATACGCGGCATCGGCGGCACCGGAATCGAGCATGGCATCCGCCGGGTTCGAGCTCACCGCCACGGTCCGATAGCCGAGCGTTTTCAGGGCCAGCACGGCCTGGTATCCGGCGCCGTCGAACTCACTACCCTGGCCGATGAAGGCCGGTCCGGCCCCCAACACCAGCACGGATTGAAAATCGTTTCGCCTGGGCATTCCATCCCCTTTTTTTTGAGAAATAAAGGATGCATCATAGGAAAGCTGAGAAGGTGAGTCAAGATGAAAACAAGACCCGGATAAGGATGGTTGATACCGGCCGATCCCTAGGCATCAGGGGCCGGCCGGTATATGAATCCGGCGTTTATTCCACGCCGCGGGACGCCATGTAGTTGGCCAGGTCGGCCACCCGGCAGGAGTAGCCCCACTCGTTGTCGTACCAGGTCACCACCTTGGCCATGTTGCCGTGCAGCACCTGGGTAAACTCGACATCCACGATGGAGGAGTGGGAATTGCCCTTGAAGTCGATCGACACCAGGGGATCTTCCTCGCAGGCCATGATGCCTTTCAGGGTGGTCTTGGCGGCCTTGCGCAGCACATCGCGCAGCTCATCGGTGGAGGTTTCCTTGCCGAGCTGGGCCACGAAGTCGACCACGGATACCGTCGGGGTCGGCACGCGCAAGGCGTAGCCGTCGAACTTGCCCTTGAGCTCCGGGATGACCAAGGCCACGGCCTTGGCCGCGCCCGTGGTGGTGGGGATGATGCTCAGGGCCGCGGCCCGGGCGCGCCGCAAGTCCTTGTGCGGCATGTCCAGGATGCGCTGGTCGTTGGTGTAGGCATGCACCGTGGTCATGAGGGCCTTTTCGATCCCGAAGGTCTTGTGCACCACCATGGCCGGCGGGGCCAGGCAGTTGGTGGTACAGGAGGCGTTCGAGATGATGCTGTGCTTCTTGGGGTTGTACTGCTTGTGGTTGACCCCCATGACGATGGTGATATCCTCTTCTTTGGCCGGGGCGCTGATGATGACCTTCTTGGCGCCGCCGTAGAGGTGCGCCGAGGCCTTTTCACCGGTGAGGAACAGACCGGTGGATTCGACCACGATGTCCACGCCCACGTCGTCCCAGGGGATCTGCGCCGGGTCGCGCAGGGCAAAGTTCTCGATCTTCCGGCCTTCGATAACCAGCTTATCCTGCTTGACCTTGACCTCGCCGCAGAATTGTCCATAGTTCGAGTCGTACTTGAACAGATGCGCGTTGGTATCCACCGGAGAAAGATCGTTGATGGCGACAACCTGCAGCGTCTCGGGATACCTCTCCAAGACGGCCTTGGTGACCTGGCGGCCGATGCGGCCGAAACCGTTAATGCCCAGACGTATCATGGCTCTCCTCCTTTAGTTGTCGTCAATGCGATATTTATGAGCAATGAGCAGGTCGAAATCTTTCTTGAGGAGCTCATGGTAGCGCGAGTTCTCGATGGCGATGGCGCTCAAGCTGGCCACCGCTTCCAAGAAACGGCATTCGTCCTGGCTGAACTCACGCACCTTGTCGGCATACACCCGCAGCACGCCGATGACGGTTTTGCCCAGCTTCAAGGGCACGACCAACACCGATTTAATACCCTCGGCCTTGGCCCCGGCGCCGTACTGGAAATTGGGGTCGATCTGGGCGTCCTTGATCCAGATCATCTCGCCCTTAAGGGCCTTCTGGTCCAGGCCGCTCTCCTTGATCACCACCGGACCCTTGCGGAGATAGCCCTTGGAAAGGCCATAGGCCGCTCCCATCATCAAACAGCGCCTGCGTGAGTCGAGCAGACGGATCGACGATGCCTTGAGATTCATGGCCTCCACTACGCTCTTGACGACCTCCTCCAGCACCGTGGTCATGTCCAACGAGGCATTGATCACCGTCGCCACATCATACAAGGCCTGAAAATAATCCCTCTCCTTTGCTTTCATATACCCTCCCTCGCTT
>JBDKSM010000192.1:0-8048 GCA_039680665.1 Syntrophaceae bacterium
TTAAGCAAGGAAACCCTCAATCCCACCAATCTTGTCATCAACTTTACGGATGAAGACTATAATAAAGTGACCTTTACCAATTTCTCCTATGCGCTCGACAACTCCGGCACCTACCCGACGTATACGCTCAACGGCAATCTGACCGTCGACGACAGCAGCTACGGTTTCACCAACCTTACCTACACGGCCACCGGCCTTAATACGCTTACCATCGAGGGCACGCTCAGCTACGGCGGAGACGACTATGATGTCTCGGGCACGGTGACGCTGAACGCCTCGGGCATTTGGGTGGGCGGAACGCTGACCATCACGATCAATGATGAAGATACGGTGGATGTGGCCTTGAGCGATGACGGCGCCACCTTTACCCAGGGGGAAGATGAGTGGGAAAAGGATTCATGGTGGGATGAGAAGCTGGCTCCATAATCCGTGATATGTTGTAAACTCTGATCTCGGTCAGGAAGGATGGTATGTTCTCAGGCATGATGGCGTTTTTATCTCCGATTGTCGCGAATTTCCGCATTCAGGATCTCTTTGATATCCTGATCATCGGCAGCCTTATCTATGTGCTGCTCATATGGTTTAAGAACACCACCAGCCGTTTCGTCTTCGTGGGCATTATCCTCTTAGGCGCAATCTACTTCCTGGCGCGAATTTTCAACCTGTATCTGACCTCCATGCTGCTGCAGGGCTTTTTCGCCATCCTGTTGATTGCCCTGGTGGTGATCTTCCAGGAGGAGATCCGGCGCTTTTTTGAACGCCTGGCCACCTGGGGTACCTTGCGCAAGACCAAACATTACGACGGCGGCGCCGGACCGTACCACCTGGATATGGAGATTATCGTCGAGAGCGTGGCGGAACTGGCCGACACCAAGACCGGGGCCTTGATCGTCCTGCAGGGCAAGGACCCTCTGGACAGACATCTCAAGGGTGGTTACGGCCTGGATGGCAGTCTTTCTCAACCGCTCCTGGCCAGCATCTTCGACACGCATTCGGCCGGACATGACGGCGCCGTAGTGATCGACAAGGGTCGCATCATGAAATTCGGGTGCCATTTGCCCCTGTCCTCGGATGTGGGCGTATCCGGCAAGCTGGGCCTGCGCCATACGGCCGGCCTGGGTTTGTCGGAGAAGAGCGATGCCCTGTGCATCATCGTATCAGAGGAACGCGGGACCATTACCGTCGCTCGCCAGGGCCGGCTCGAACAGGTGGAATCGTCCGCGGAGCTAACCGGCATTCTGGAAAACTTCTATCAGCGCAGTACGCCGGAAGGACGCGCGGGTGTCTTCACCCACTGGCTGCGCGAGAATACCATGGAAAAGGCCGTGGCCGTCCTCCTGGCTTCCGTGCTGTGGTTCGCCTTCGGGTACCAGCGCGATTGGATCCAACGCGACTTCACGGTGCCTATTGAATACCGCAATATTCCACCCGAGTGGTATGTCGAAGAACCCAGGATATCTCAAGCCAAGGTGGCCTTGACCGGAAGCGTGCAGGCCTTTAATCTTTTCAACCCCGACAGTCTCAAGATCTCTTTCGACCTGGCTGATATCGAGGAAGGCTACCAGGAGATCATGATCACCAAGAACATGATCCGCGTCCCTTCCAATCTGAGCGTGACCAAGTTCTCGCCCACCAAGATCAAGCTGACCGCCTACCGACTCCACACCATGGAATTGCCGGTGCATGTGGATACTTCAGGGTCTCTGCCGGACAAGCTGGTCTTGAAGAATATCCTGATCACCCCCGGTACGGTCAAGGTGCTGGTTCCCACCAAATTCATGCGCAGAAGGTTGACCGTCTCCAGCAAGGAAGTAGACCTCTCAAACATATCCGATACCTACACCTTTAAGCCCAAGCTGTT
Organism: Syntrophaceae bacterium; assembly: GCA_039680665.1. Lineage (GTDB taxonomy): Bacteria > Desulfobacterota > Desulfomonilia > UBA1062 > UBA1062 > JAKQBR01. The sequence goes on from JBDKSM010000192.1 coordinate 1,862, forward strand.
GTTCCCACCCGAGATTCGTTTCATTGAAGATACCCCGCCCGAGGTATCGGTGACCATCCAGGTGGAACATGAGGAAACAAAGGGTGAAGGGAAAACTGAGAAGAGAGAAGGGAAAAAGTAAATCCGATCCTGGTGTTGCACTCCTTACTGATCCTATCTCTCATATCCCGTTCCTTCTGACTGACTAAACTTTTTGCCGCTTACGGTCGATGGTTCTATAACACATGAATGTAATCATCGGAGCGGTCATTGTCCTCGTCGGAGTCATGGGCGGGTTCCTCATAGAGAAAGGGAACCTGAGCGTCATCATCCAGCCGGTCGAGGTCCTCATCATCTTCGGCGCCGCGATCGGCGCGCTCATTATATCCACGCCGATGAAGATGCTCAAGCATGTGATCAAGGGTCTGACGGGCGTCTTCAAACCCAAGAGTTTCGATAAGAAGAAATATATAGAGGTCCTCATGCTCCTCTATGAGATCTTTTCCAAGATGCGCAAGGAAGGCATCATCGCCATCGAATCCGACGTGGATGATCCCGACAAGAGCACGATTTTTAAACGCTATCCGGATGTGGTCGCCAACCACCGTACGCTCAATTTCATCTGCGACAGCTTGAAGATCCTCCTGACCATCGATATCCAGTCGCATGAGTTCGACAACCTCCTGGAGGTGGATATCGACGCCAATACCGAGGAGGATATGCACCCCTATCACCGCATCAACAAAATGGCCGATTCCCTTCCCGGGCTTGGCATCGTGGCCGCGGTGCTGGGCGTGGTCATCACCATGGGCGCCATTAACGAACCGCCCGAGGTCCTGGGCCACCATGTGGCCGTAGCCCTGGTGGGCACCTTCCTGGGCGTGCTGATGTGCTATGGATTTATTGGGCCGATCGCTACTTTGATGGAGCATTTTGTCAAGGAAGAGTCGGCCTATTACCAGGTCATCCGCATTGCCCTGGTTTCCTTCGTGGCGCGTTCCACGCCCCAGATCGCCATCGAGTTCGCCCGCCGCGCGATCCCAGAGAGTGAACGGCCGGGGTTCGACGAGCTTGAAAAGATCCTGAAAGGTAAGAAGTAATGGCCGAGGACAAAGAACAGGCCGTTATCATCAAGAAGTATAAAAAGAAGGGCGAGGAGGCGCACGGCGGTTCGTGGAAGGTGGCCTACGCCGATTTCATGACCGCCATGATGGCTTTCTTCCTCCTGATGTGGCTTCTGAACATGACCTCGCAGCAGAAGAAGATCGCCATGTCCGAATATTTTCAGAACTACTCCATCTTCGAGAAAGGCGGCGGGTCGGCCATCAGCGAAAAGGAAGGCGTTCCGGGCAAGGGTATGCTCGATGTCGGCCGGGGCAGGTCCGCCGCAAATCCACCGGAAATCAGCTCCACCCAACTGGCGGAAAAGCTGCGCAACCAGGTCAATGACAAGCTGAAGCAGTACCAGGACCGTATCGTGATCATGGACGAGAACGGCAACGTGCGCATCGAGATCGTGGATACCGAAGGCGACTCCTTCTTCCCGCCCGGCGGCACGGAGATGAACCAGGACGGCAAGACCATCATCCGGGAGCTTTCAGCCGTGCTGCAAATGCTCGATAAACGCATCATCATCGAGGGCCACACGGATTCCACCGGCTACGCGGCCGCCAAGGGCTACGGCAACTGGGAGCTCTCGACCGAGCGCGCGCTCTCGACCCGCATTGAGATGGAGAAGGACGGCATCAGACCAGAGCAGTTCGAGATGGTCTCGGGCTATGCCGATACCAAGCTGTTCGTCAAGGAAAACCCGGCCGACCCCAAGAACCGGCGCATCAGCATCGTGGTCGACTACAAGGGGACTGCCGCGCAGCCTCAAACACCCGCCCCGCCCCTCAGCCGGCCGACCGCGTCTGAGACACCGCAAAATGCCGCTCGACCCGAGGCGCCGGACACGCCGTCGAATCCGCCCCGCGCGCCATAATACCGGGTCGCTAATGGATCACCCCTGCTTTCCGCAGGGCTTCAATCGCATCCCGGCTGTAGCCCAGCCACTGACCGAGAATCAAATCGTTATGTTCCCCCAGGTCCGGCCCCGGCATGCGGAGTTCTCCGGAACTTTGCGAGAAATGATACGGAATGCCGGGCACATCGACATCTCCGAAACGGGCATGTTTGACGTGCGCGAACATGCCGCGCGCCTTGAGGTTCTCATCCCGGTTGACTTGGTCGATGGTGTAGGCGGTTCCGCAGGGTATCTTTCTGGCCTCCAGCAGGTTTATGATCTCGTGCGCGGCGTGCCTGCTCGTCCAGTCCTCGATGATCTCGACCGCCTGGGTATGGTTGTGGATCTGGCCGATCAGCGAGTTGAAACGGGGATCGGCCGCCAGTTCGGGACGGCCGATGATTTCAGAGAGGTCCTGCCATTGCCGGTGAGTCAAGGCCACGATGGCCACCTTGCCGTCTTTGGTCTTGAAGAAACCGTAGAACGGCATGCGGTCATCCGAGTTCAGGACATCGCGGGGTTTTCTCCCCAGGGTTTTTTCGACCTCCGGCATGACCGGCGCCATGCATTTATCCACCATGGCGCGGTAGTTGTTGCTGTAGAGCACATCCTGCATGGAGATGTCCACATGCCCTCCCTGGCCGGTTTTCATGCGGTGGATCAGGGCTAAGAGCGCCGCGTTGCTGGCGTAGGCCCCGCTCATCAGGTCGGCCCAGTAGTTGGATGGGAGCCGTAAGTTTTCCTGATCGTTCCAGAACTGGCCGCTGACGGCCTGGGCGATGATGTCAAAGGCCGCCCGGTCCGGATTGACGCCCTCTTCGCCGAAACCCGAGATGGCGATGTGGATGATATCCGGCCTTTGTACCTTGAGGTCCTCATACCCCAGGCCGTGGCGTTCGAGCGTGCCGGGGATGAGGTTGTGCACGAAGATATCGCTGAGGCGGGCAAGCTTGAGCAGGATCTCCCGGCCGTTGGGATGCCTCCAGTCCAGGGACAAGCCGTACTTGTTGCGGTTGAAAATCGAAAAGTTACGCTCCGCGCCCGGTACCAGGCTGAAGATCAGACGCAGGGTCTGGCCTCCCTTGGGCTCCACATGCACCACCGTGGCGCCCATATCCGCCAGAAGCTGGGTGCAGCGCGACCCGGAAATGAACTGGGTCATATCGATGATCCGGATGCCGTCCAGAATCCCGGACATATGGACCCCCTTTTATAAAAGTAAGAATTCTCGGACCTCTCGATCTCGAGCATGAAACAGGACGTTCGTGCTCGTCTCAGAGCACTGCAGACGGGCACGAACGGGGTGCACCCTCAAGATTCAAGGGACGTTGTACCTATGGGATCCTTATTCGCCTTTGAAGTTCGGTTGACGTTTCTCGAAGAAGGCGGTGAAGCCTTCGACGGCGTCCTGCGTCCTGCCGACGGCCTTAGTGCCTTCCACTTCCAGGCGTAAGCCCTCGTCCATGCTGACGCTCTCGGCCGTGGAGATGGCGTTGAGGACCCACTTGACGGCTACCGGAGGACGTGTGGCGATGCGCTCGGCCAACTCCATGGCGTCTTTCATGACCTCGCCGGGGGCCGAAACCTTGTCGATCAGGCCGATGGCCAGGGCTTCGGGGGCCGTGAGCTTTTTGCTGAAGAGGATCAGATCCAGGGCCTTGGAGCGGCCGAGGAGGTTGGCCATGCGCACGCACCCGCCCCAACCGGGGATGATGCCGAGGTTGAGCTCGGTCAGACCGATAACGGCCTTGGGGGCGTCCACCATGAGGCGAAAATGGCTGGCCAGTGCAAGTTCACAGCCGCCGCCTAAGGCGAAGCCGTTGATGGCGGCGATGACCGGCTTGGGAAAACGGTTGACGCGCGTCCAGATCCGATGCCCTAGGGGTACGCAGGTGTCTTTGTTGGCGACGTCGCTGACATCGAAGCCCGCGCAGAATCCTTTCTCTCCGGCGCCGGTAACAATAATGACCCGCACGTCCTTGTCGTGTTCCAACTCGTCAAGGGCCTTGTCGAATTCCAAAACCGTTACCATGTTGACGGCATTGGCCGGCGGGTGGTTGATAGTAAGCACCGCTACGTGGCCTTTTTTTTCAAGAATCACATTTTCATACCCCATCTTAAGATAACCTCCTTCCGTGATAAATTGAATTTACGTAAGTATACACGAGTATTGACACATTAATCAATACTCTTCTTGAACCGGTCGGTAAAATATGCGTAAACGCTCTAACCGATGAGGCTGGTGAACTCCGTACGGTTGCGTCCCTGGCTCTTGGCCTCGGCCAGCGCCTTTTCAGCGCTCTTGATGAGCATGGAAGACGATTCGTTGTGGTGCGGGATGATGGTGGCCGCGCCGATGCTCAACGTGATGCGGTCCGCGATGGGCGAAGACGGGTTCTTGAGGTTGAGCCCGGCGATGTTGCGCTGCATCATCTCGGCCACGAAGGACGTGCCCTGCTCATCGGTTTCGGATAGGATGGCGGCAAAGGATTCGCCGCCGAAGCGGCTGACCATGTCGGAAGGACGCCTGAGCGAATAGCTCAGCTCCTTGGCCACCTTCCAGATGCATTCGTCGCTGGCCTCGGCGCCCTGGTTCACGCTGAAGAGCGTGAAGTAGTCAATGTCGATCAGGATGAGCGAAAGCGGGCGCGAGTAGCGGGCGCAGCGCCGCCATTCATTCTCGAAGGCCTCCATGAAACGGCGGCGGTTGGGTACGCCGGTCAGCTCGTCGATGGCCGTAATGTTGCCTATCTTGTCGCGGGTGTGCTTGAGCTCCAGCAGGTTCTTGACCCTGAGCCTGACGATCGGCAGGCTGAAGGGTTTGAGGATATAATCCGCGGCGCCCACCGCCAGGTTTTCGATCACCTTCTGCTCGGCGGTTTTATCGGCTAAGAAGATCACCGGGATGGCCGCCGTGGCCTTGTCGCCCGCCAGGCGGTGGCAGACCTCGTAGGCATCCAGTCCCGGCAGCAGCACGTCGAGCAGGATGAGGTCGGGTCGTTCGCTCTCCACGATGCGCAGGGCTTCTTCGCCGGTCAAGGCGGTAAAGGTCTCGTTCTCGGGACGCAGGGCATCGAGCAGAAAATTCCGGTCGGCCGGCGCCGGAACCGCGATCAGGAGTTTATGGGATATGGTCTCTTGGTTCATTAACGTGCCTCCATATTCTAACGCTACCATATATTCTTTTCGGGAAATCGGCGGCCGAACAATAGGATTTTTTCCATGCTTGACCCCGAAGGGAAGCGCACCCTATAATCGGACGCACCATGGATATCGCCGCACTCAAGACCGCCGGAATCAGGCTCGTCAGCATCGATGAGCATATCCATGTCGTCCAGGGCTTAGGCCGCGGCCGCTCGCCGTTTTCCAACTCCATCCTGGTGCTCGACAAGCGCAAGGCCCTGATCGATACCGGCTGCGGCGCCTCGATCATCGAAAAGCTCCTCGAACTGGTGTGTTTCGACCTGGTCATGAACACCCACTCCCACCCGGACCATACGGGCGGGAACTGGATTGTGCGCGAGCGCAGCGGGGCCCGCATCGTCGTGCCCGAGGACGAGCAGGACTCCATCGGCAGCACGGAGAAACTCGGCGTGCGCATGATGGGCGTGCGCCTGGGCGAGATCTGGAAGCGCGACTACCTGCCCATCACCGGCTACCGCGACTTCACCCCGGACGGCGTCTACGGCGACGGCGCCGAGTTCGACCTGGGTGCCATAAAGCTGGTTGCCGTGCACACGCCCGGACATACGCGCGACCACTACTGCTTCTTCGAGCCCGCCTCCGGGACCATGATCGGCGGTGATATCGACTTGAGCCCCTTCGGGCCGTGGTACGGCAACGCGGAATCCGATATCGAGGCCTTCAAGGATTCGGTCAGAAGGCTTCAGTCCATGCCAATCGTCACCTATATCTCCGGGCATGCCAGGCCGGTGCACGAGCCCTATCTGAGGAGGCGCCTGCAGGCCTACCTGGCCGTGTTCGACGAGCGCCGGGACGATATCCTGGCCTTGATCCCGCGGGAGGACTGGATCACGCTGGAGGAACTGGTGCATGCCTCGCCCATCTACCATTGGGACTATCATAGCCATATCGACTGGTTCCTCTGCAACGGCGAGACCCACATGATCGGCAAGCACCTCTACGAATTGGTACGGCAAGGCGCGGTGATCCAATCCCCGGACGGCTTTGCCTACCGCCGCA
>JBDKSM010000193.1:0-12048 GCA_039680665.1 Syntrophaceae bacterium
CTGTTGCCGGGGTTTACGGCGGCGTCGAACTGCAGATAGGTCTCGTCCGTGTCGGTCTTCCTGCGGTAGGCGGAAAAGACCCCGGAGGTCACGGTATTCGATAACCCCAGCGGGCTCCCGAGGGCATACACGACCTGGCCCTGCTCAAGGCGCTGATCTTTGGCCATGCGTTTCAAAACCTTACCCTCGATCGAAGAGACCTTCAACAGAGCCAGATCATGGCTGGAGCTGGTGACGATATGATCGACCGGATACTCTTTGTTGTCGTCCGTGACGATCTTGATATCCTGGGAAAATCTCTGGTCCCTCACCTTGGCCAGCTTTTCCTCGTCTTCGCGCTGCAGGGACTGGTATTTGCCGAGGTCGGCCTCCTTGCCCTGGATGATCAGCTCCAATTGTTTCCGGTTGGGACCATCGGGCATCTGCCGCAGCCTGCTCTTCCACTCGTCGATTTTTTCGATCTCGAGATCGATGAGCTTGCGGTTACGCTCCACCCTGTTCCTGAAGGCCTGATATTCTGCTTCGTCGAATGCGATGACATGCTTGTTGGTTACAACGGCATGCTCGGCAATGAAAAACCCGGACCCGATGGCGCCCCAGGGGGTGCGTACCGAGACGGTAGAGTCCAGCGCCCTCTGGATGGGGTCTTTGCCAGAACCCTTGGCTTCCAGGGGTTGGATGTTTGTGACGGACATTGCTTGGGACGATGCCTCTTCAACCTTCTGGACCTTCCGGGCGTGCGGCGCAGGCGTGAGCTTTTGCGGGTCAGAGGTCACAGGCGATCTCGTTGCAAAATAAACTGCAGCCAAGGCGGCTACGATAAGCACCAGACCGATTGCTATGAGAACCACGGGACGCACCCTTACACCGCTCGCCTTTATCGCAACCTGCTCAGCCGCTGTCTTCTTGCGGGCCTCGGCCTTCAGGTATTTTTCAAAGACAATCCCGCAGGTTTCACACTCAACCGGGTTGGTGACCTTGCTGGAACATTTCGGGCATTGCTCCAAGGGCTTGTCCGTCATGGGCCTGACACTCCTATGCTGGTTTTATCCTTTTACTCTACGGCAAATGATAGCAAATGATTATTCACAGCTCTAAAGCTCAGTCAAGGGAGATTTCAGGGGTACATGGGTGAATCAATGTCACCCGAATACGGTATCGATCTTGAGGATATCGGCAGGGAGGTAATCGGGGTCGCCGAAGGCGGTGACGATGGCTATGGGCGAAATGGTGCGGCCGTCCACGAAGCGGATCTTGAGGGTGGTCTCGTCCTTTAGCTCCAGGAAGTCCCGGACCTTGAGGTCGCTCTTGCCCTTGTGGATGGTGGCCTCGGGCGGAATGCGCAAGGCCACGGGCCGAGCGAGCCTGAAGACATAGGCCTCTACCGGGGGCAGGCCTCCGGGGGCGCAGGAGGTCAAACGCGAGCCGGGCGGCAGATGGGGATTCAAGCGCGCCAAGATCAGCTCGGGCGCATAGGCCTGCTGGAGGTCGATATGCATATATTCGCTCTCGGAGAGTATGCCTAAGGTGATGGGCGGAATCAAGGTCAGGCGCATGCTGGGGCTGAAGCCTTCGCTGTAGCTGGCTGTCAGGCCGGAGCGGCGCACGGCGCGCTTGAGGAGCTCGATCCAGTCGCGGTTGCCGATCAGGCTTGAATTCCCGGTCTTGGTCAGGCCGATGACATAACCGAAGCGCGCCGTGGAGGCGGCCGGGAAGATATCCGCGGTTTTAGCCTCGGGCCGGATGATGTTCTTGATATCACCGGCGCACACCCCGCAGGCAGTACAGGCGCCTTCCCGGCAATCCGGGGTCTGGGCGGCCGCATAGGCATTGCTCCGCTCGGAGAGCAGGAACTCTCGCTTAAGGCGCATGTCGATGAATTCCCAAGGCAGGGTCGCGTCCAGGGGCCGGGCGGCGTGGTATTCCTCGGGGTTCAGGCCGCAGTGCTCAAAGGCCTCCATCCAGGCCGGATAGTTGAAGGTGTCGGTCCAGCCGTCCAGGTAGGCGCCCAGCTCTTCGGCCTTGAGAATCAGCTCGGACAGGCGCGCATCGCCGCGCGAGAACACGCCTTCCAAGAGCGAGAGGCGCGGCTCCTGCCATTTCAGGCTGATGGAGCGGTCGCGCAGCTTGCCCTGCAGCATGGACAGGATCTCTTTGAGGCGCACCTGCGGGATCTGCCGCTCCCACTGGAAGGGGGTGAAGGGCTTGGGGATGAAGGCCGAGAGGCTCACCGTGACCCCGCCTCTGAACTCGCGCGCTATTGTCCGCGAAAGACGCGCCAGGGCCTCGATGTCGGCGTCGGTCTCGGTGGGCAGGCCTATCATGAAATAGAGCTTGAGCGATCTCCAGCCCCGTTCGCGGATCAGACGGATGCTGCGGAAGAGGTCTTCCTCGGTGTTGCCCTTGTTGATCACGGCGCGCAGGCGCTCGGTGGCGGCCTCGGGCGCCAAGGTAAAGCCGGGCTTGCGCACCGCGGCGATAATGCGCGCCATCTCGTCGGTCATGCCTTCCACACGCATGGAAGGCACGCCCACCGCCACCTCGCGCGAGGGGCAGAAGAGCGACTGCATCAGCGTATCCAGATAGCTCAGGTCGGTGATGGACAGGGCCAGCAGTGAGACCGTGTCGTAGCCGGTGACGGCCAGGCCCTGCTTGATGGTCTCCAGCACGGAGTCATAAGAGCGCTCGCGGTAAGGCCGGTAGATGAAACCGGCCTGGCAGAAGCGGCAGCCGCGCGTGCAGCCGCGCGCCACCTCCACGCCCAGCCGGTCGTGGACGATGGCCGTATTGGGCATGACCACGGCGCTGGGGAACGGCAGCTTGTCGAGGTCGGCCAGGATGCGCCGCACGGGTCGCGTAGAATCGCCGGGGCGGTAGACGCCGGGGATGCGCGCCATGGCCGCGATGCGCTCGTCGCGATTGGGCGTTTGAAGGCAGATGCGCGCCATTTCGCCGATGACCTCCTCGCCGTCGCCGATGACGATCAGGTCGAAGAACGGCAGCACGGGCGCGGGGTTGGACATTGAGGTGCCGCCCGCGATAACGATGGGGTCCGAGGCTTTGCGGTCCGCGCTAAGGACCGGAATGCGGCCCAGCTTGAGCATGCGCACCACGGTGGTGAAGGCCAGCTCGTACATGAGCGAGAAGCCCACCACGTCGAAATCGCGGATGGGCCGCTTCTCTTCCAGACTGGCAAGCGGCAGGTCATGATCTTTAAGGCTTTCGGCCATATCGGGCCAAGGGGCAAAGACACGCTGCGCCCAGATGCCGGGCAGGGCGTTCAGGATATGGTAGAGAATGCGTATGCCGGCGTGCGACATGCCGATCTCGTAGACATCGGGAAAGGCCAGGGCGAAGCGCGCCTTGACCTTGTCCGGGTCCTTGACGATCTGGTTGACCTCACCGCCGATATAGCGCGCCGGCCGCATGATGGCGGCGATCTGTGGCGGCAGGCGGTGAAGATCATGGGCATCCGGCATGGGTTTCTCCTTTCGAGCATCCCACCCTAATCCGATATGCCCCCTTTCGTCAATGCCCGCCGCGCTTTCTGTTTGCTTGCGTGCCTGAGAGCTGCGCCACATACACGATGTGCCGCAATCCCCCGCGTCCGGGGCGCCGGGTGCTTACCGTAAACCCGGCGCGGGACAATCTCTTATCGAAGCTGGCATCGTAATTTTCTCCCCATACCGTCAGGACGCCGCCCGTGGCGAGGGCCGCGCGCATGCGTTCGATGGCGCGCTGTCCGTAAAGCGGGTCGTTCAGTTCATCGGTAGCGGCATGCGGACCGGTATAGAGATCGAGCACGATGGCATCGTAGCGTCCGGCCTTGCCCTGGGCGGCCACGCGGATCAGCTCGGCCACGTCGGCGATGTGGACCGCAACCCTCGGGTCGGCCACGGCGCATTGCGTCAAATCCTCTAAGGGCCCCCGGCACCAGTCAAGCACCGCGGGGTTGATTTCGGCCACCACCACCTGACCGGCGGCCGGCAGCGCATCCAGCACGGCCCTGAGCGTGAAACCCATGCCCAGACCGCCCACCAGCACGCGCGGCCGCGTCAGTCGCCGTACATGCTCTCCAGCCAGCTGTCCCAAAGCCGCTTCGGAGCGGTGCGCCAGGCTGTTCATGAGCACCGTGGGTCCCAGCGTGATCAGAAAGTCGCCTTCCCCCCTTTGGCGCAGCTCCAGCAGCCCCTCCGGGGTGGAAATGCTTTGGATGATACGCCAGGGATATTTCATGCGTTTAAACCTCCTTCAGCCGCTCAACAGAAGTCCGGCCATGACCGGCGGCAAGGACTAAGCAAGCTCACACAAACCGCTTCTCGATCTGCGATTATGACGCGTTTGATGCGCCGTTCCTGTGCCGAGCGCACTATAGGAATACCGCCGTACAAAGTCAACATGACAACTCTGCCGTGACTGCAAGATAGCGGTTGCTTGTTGGCAAAGTATAGTGTACAGACCCCCTCACCCAAACCACAGGGCGCCCCCTGTGGTTTTTATTGTAAGATAAGGAGCCTCCACCACTATGATCAGCGCATCCAACATAACCCTGGCCTACGGCAAGAAGGTGCTCTTCAAGGACGTCAACCTCAAGTTCACGCGGGGCAACTGCTACGGGCTCATCGGCGCCAACGGCTCGGGCAAATCCACCTTCTTGAAGATCCTCTCCGGCGATATCGAGCCGGACCAGGGCCGGGTCATCATCAGCCCCCGCTCCCGCGTGGCGGTCTTGAAGCAGGATCAGTTCGCCTTTGATGAGGAGACCGTCTTGGGCACGGTCATCATGGGACATGCCGAGCTCTATTCCCTCATGACCGAGCGCGAGGCCCTCTATGCCAAGACGGATCTTTCAGAAAGCGACGGCATCCGTGCGGCCGAGCTGGAAGCGGAGTTCGCCGAACTGAAAGGCTACGAGGCCGAGGCCGAGGCCGCCGTGCTGCTGGACGGCCTCGGCATACCCGAAGGGCTGCGCCACAAGCGCATGGGCGAGCTTGAAAGCGGCGACAAAGTGCGGGTGCTCCTGGCCCAGGCCCTGTTCGGCAACCCGGACGTACTGCTCCTGGATGAGCCCACTAACCATCTCGACCTGAAGTCCATTGCCTGGTTGGAGGAATTCCTGTACCATTTTCCGAACACGGTCATCGTGGTTTCACACGACCGCCACTTCTTGAACCAGATCTGCACCTATGTCGCGGATATCGACTTCGGCCGCATCCAGATGTACGTGGGCAACTACGATTTCTGGTATCAAGCCAGCCAGCTCCACCTCAAGCAGCGCAACGATGAAAAGCGCAAGGCCACCGATCGCGCGGATGAGCTGAAGGAGTTTATCAGACGCTTCAGTTCAAACGCCTCCAAGGCCAAACAGGCCACCTCGCGTAAAAAGCTCCTGGAGAACCTGACCATCGACGATATGCCGGTCTCTTCCCGCAAATACCCCTATGTCGTCTTCAAACCGGAGCGGCCCTGCGGTGATGTCATTCTGGAGATCAAGGGCATCTCCAAAAAAATCGATGGCATCCAGGTCTTGAACGACGTTACCCTAAACGTGAAGAAGGGCGACAAGATCGCCTTCGTGGGCAGCAACAACCTGGCCAAGACCACCCTTTTCCAGATCATAAACGGAGAGCTTACCCCCGACAGCGGCAGCTTTCGCTGGGGCCAGACCATCACAGCCGCCTATTTTCCCAAAGACAATAAGGCCTTCTTCGACAACGGCTTAAGCGTGATCGAATGGATCTGTCAGTATTCCCCCCCCGCCGAGGGCGTGAACTTCGCCCGTGGATTCCTGGGCCGCATGCTGTTCTCCGGCGATGAGGCCACCAAGCAGACCCGGGTGCTTTCCGGCGGAGAACGCGTGCGCTGCATGCTCTCCCGCATGATGCTCTCGGGCGCCAACGCCCTTATTCTGGATGAGCCTACCAACCACCTAGACTTGGAAGCGATTACCTCGTTGAACAACGCCTTGGTGTCCTTCCCCGAGGTGGTGTTGTTTGCCTCGCATGACCACGAGTTCGTGGCCACGCTGTCCAACCGGATCGTGGAGATCACCCCGCGCGGCATTATCGATAAGGTTATGGGTTTGGAAGAATACCTGGATGATGAACAAATCGCCCAGACAAGGGCGGACTTGTTCCAGGGCAACTGCGCCCTGAGCCTCTCATAGAACTATATACCCTACCAGGGGTACGGTACTCCTTGCCTTTGGCCGCACCTTGCTTTTGGGTGTTACCCCTTACGGTCTTGTTCACAATAGCGCCGCCGGCGTTAGCTCTTGCCAGGCGTAAAATCTCGTGTTAGCACATGATACAAGCAAGGAGGGTTTATGACCGAAGGCAAGCTCACGCTGGGACAGTACTTCAAACTGGAGCGGGAAAAACGCGGCATCACCCTGGAGATCATCGAAAAGCAGACCAAGATCTCCAAGCAGACGCTGCAGTTTTTAGAGGACGACCGCCTGGATGTGCTGCCTCCTCGAGCCTTCCTACGCGGATTTCTGCAGTGCATCGCCAAGGATTTCGATATGGACGGCGAAGAACTGATCCGGCAACTGGACGAGGCCCTCAACGATTACGACAAGGCCAAAACCCTCGGCCAGCAGAGAATCGGGCGCCGCAAGGGCCGGCTTATCTATTTCATCATCATTATTATCATCGCCGCGGTCATCGCCGTGGGGCTCTCCCTGTGCATCAATCGTAGTGCGGATACCGGCAAGCAATCCTCACTCCAGCCCCTGATCGCCCACCAGCATGACCCTCGGGCTTCCGGCATGACCATATCCTGATCTCCGAGCCCGAAAAAGCCTGACCCATCGGCTCTCAGCGCGCCATGCCCAGATGGAAAACCCAGGCCATAATCCTCAACAGCCTTGATTTCAGCGAGTCCGACCGTATCGTGCATGCCCTCACGAAAGACCGCGGCCTGATAAACGCCATGGCCAAGGGTGCCCGCCGGAGCATCAAACGCTTTCCCGGCACCCTGGAACCGTTCGGCGAGGTCATCCTGGATATCTTTTCCAAACCGGGGCTGGAGCTGGCGCGTCTGGAAGAAGCCCGACTGCTCAACGCCCATCTGCGTTTGCGCGAGGATATCGCGCTCTTCGCCCATGCCTCGGTCATGATCGAGGTCGTCCTGACCCACCTTGGGCCGTATGACCCCCACCCCGACACCTACCAGATCCTTAAACATACGCTCGACGCCTTCGAAACCCACCCGAAATGGTTTGCGCTGTGGGCCTCCGGCATGATCAATCTCCTGAGATCCCTGGGCTACGGTCTGGACACCCAGGAGGCCCGCCAGGGCCGTCCCCTGCCGATGCACCGCCTGTCCACGGAGGCCGTCACCTTCATGGACAAGGGGGCCTCCATGGAGGGCGCCCTGCTGGCCAAGCTCAGCCTGAGCGCACGCGCGCGTGGCGAGATCGAGACCTATATCCTGGACTTGTGCGAAAAGGTCGGCGACCGCGCGCTCAAATCGCGCCCCTTCCTGACGCGCGTCGATCTTTATCGAAACTAAGGTGGAGGAAGGGGCAATCACCCCCCCCTTTACAACTGCATCCTCGATCGTATATTGATGGTAACGTATACCTGATCAATGCACAGAGGAGGTGCGTCATGAAAAAGGAAATGTATCGTTACGCCGGTGCCCTGATTGCCTTTGCCGGGCTGTTGACACTTCTGGGGATCTATGCCTGCGGCAGCGGAAACGGCGGAGGATCGGCAAGCGTCTCATCCGAGGACGCATCGTACGCCCGGGTTGGCATCCTGATGGCCGACGCCCCCACCGATGAGTACGAACGCATTTTGATCACCATCACGGACGTAACCCTCATACCTTCAGACGGCGGCAAAGCCATACCGGTGTTTACATCCGAGGAAGGCTATCAACTCGACCTCTTAACCTTGCGGGACGAGAACTTTCTGTTGACCCTCAATGAACGGATACCGGCCGGCAAATACGCCAAGGTCCGGGTTGGCGTCAGATCCATCGTACCGGAAGGTCCGGTGGATGGCGCGTCCTGCATCGCTCCGGAAGTCAAACTCCCCAGCGGCAAGATCGATTTCATCCCCGAGGGCGGTGTTCAGATCGAACCCGGGGAGACGGTGTACGTCAAGCTTGACATAGACGCCAAAAAATCCATACACCTCCATGAGGCTGGCAATCCCTGCAGACTTATCTTCCGGCCGGTGGTCTTCGTCGACGTCATCCGCGGCGAACCGATCTGCTTCTGGCGGCACCCCTATAAAGGGACGATCACGGAACTCCTTACGAATACCGAAGGCGTGACCAGCGGGTTTGTCATGGACCGCGATCGTGCCTGCCTGGGGACCCTTGAAGTCAAGCTGGCCGAAGATACGCTCATATTCACGGCCGACGGGGTCTTCGGGACTGCAGCTGACCTCGCAGCCGGACAGGACGTGCTCGTACGCGGCATCATGGACGAGGAAGGGTACTTGAACGCCAAGGCCGTGATCATCGGCGACGCCATGGTGCTCAAAGGCACCATGGCGGATGCCCTGGCAGAGGGAGAAAACGGCACGCATGCATTCAACCTGACCCTCGATGACGGGCAGCAGATGTTCGGCACCCTGCCGGTGGTTATCTATCCCCGGACCCTTATCCGCTCGGGATGCGATACCGTGGAAACCATCGACGATCTCGTTCCCGGCACCCCACTGGTCGTGGTCGGCAAGTACGACGCCGACAACAAGATCTACAAGACGGTCGGCATACTGATCTTGCCGCTGCCGGTAGTATAGAAGGAATCAATCCCTGCATCCCCCCTCGATCGAGGGGGGATGCTTCTTATCTAGGTATTCTCCTTGATGGTGCGGCGGTAGCGGATGGCGCTGGCGATCGTCACCTGATCCATGTACTTGATTTCGCCGCCCATGGGGATGCCGGAGGCCAGACGGCTCAAACACACGTTCAAGCCGGCCTCGCAGACCAGCTTGGAGATATACTGGGCCGTGACATCGCCCTCGACCGAGGGGCTCAAGGCGATCAGGACCTCTTTGACCGGTGCATGCAGGCGTTCCACCAGTTCCTTGAGCTTGATATCGTCGGGACCGATGCCGTTGATGGGCGAAACCAGACCGTGCAGGACATGGTAGCGGCCTTTGTATTCGTGCGCGGACTCCAGGGCCAGCACGTCGCTGGGCTCCTCGACCACGCAGATGGTGGCGGCGTCGCGCCCGCCATCGGCGCAAATGGCGCAGGTGGCCTGGTCCGTGAGATTGAAGCACTGGGGGCACAGGGACACCTTGCGGACTTCCTCCAGGGCCGCTATCAACGCGTCTTTCAATCCACGCTTGTCGGCCAGGATGTAGAGCGCCAGGCGCGTGGCCGACTTTTCACCGATACCCGGCAGACGGCGTAACTCCTTGATGAGGGTACGTAGCGGTTTGGGGTAAGGATCCATCTCAGAAGAGGTCGAAGGGCAGGGGCAGTCCGCCGGTCAGTTTGCGCATCTCGTCGTTGGCCAGCTCACGCGACTTCTTCAGCGCCTGGTTCACGGCCGCTATGATGAGGTCTTCGAGCATGGGGATGTCACGGGGATCAACACAGATGGGATCGAGCTTGATCTGTTTGATTTCCTGGCGGCCATTCATAGTAACCGTTACCATGCCGCCCCCGGATTCCGCCGTTACCGTAAGGGAGGCCAGCTCGTTCTGGACCGTCTTCATCTGGGACTGAAGGTTCTGCACCTGCTTTAAGATAGCGTTGAGATCGAAATCCATGCCTCCTTAAACATGAAACCCAAGACCCTGTCAAGCATGCCCGAGACAGGCACTTCAAAGCACTTGACATCCCTTCAGACGAATACATAGTAACCTTATCTCATAGGGAGGTTGCCGATGGTTACAGCCTTGATCTTAATGCAGGTGGAGCGTGAACATATCAATGGTGCGGCCCAGGGCCTGGCGGACATACCCGGCATATCCGAGGTCTATTCGGTCAGCGGCCATTATGACCTGGCAGCTATTGCCCGCGTCAAGGCCAACGAAGACCTGGCCGATCTGGTCACCGTCCGCATGCACATGGTGCCGGGGATTACCAAGACCGAGACCTTGATCGCCTTCCGGACCTATTCACGGCATGACCTTGAGGGCATGTTCGCGGTCGGTATGGAGGACTGAGAAGTTTATCAGTCCAGCTTGAAATCCGTCAGGTCGAACTGCGGCTTCGGCCGCTTGATATCGAGGGCTTTGAGGGCGGCTACCATGATGGTGCTGATGACGAGATTGCGACTCCACTTGTGGTCGGCCGGAATGATATGCCAGGGCGCCCACGGCGTGCTCGTGCGTTCGAAGACCGTCTCATACGCCTTGGTATAGGCGGGCCAGAGCTTGCGTTCCGCGGCGTCTTCGGGGCTGAGCTTCCACTGTTTATCCTGGTTGTCTAGACGCTCCAGCAGGCGTTTTTTCTGTTCGGCATAGCTGATATGCAGAAAGAACTTGATGATGGTCGTGCCTTCATCAGTAAGCATGCGCTCGAAATCATTGATATGATCGTAGCGTTTTAACCAGACCGCCTTGGGGACCATCTCGTGCACGCGCTGGATGAGCACATCCTCGTAGTGGCTGCGGTTGAAGATGACGATCTCGCCCGCCCCCGGGGTCTGCTGGTGCACCCGCCACAGATAATCATGGTCGGCCTCCGGCACAGTTGGTTTTTTAAAACAGGCCACCCGCACCCCTTGTGGATTCATATATCTGAAGACATGCCTGATGGTTCCGTCCTTGCCGGCCGTATCCATGCCCTGGAGGACGATGAGCAATTTGTGGCGGTGTTCGGCGTACAGCCGCTCCTGGAAATCATGGAGCGCCACGGTAAGTTTTTCCATCTGTTTGGCCCCCTTGTCGGCCTTGTCCTTGTGGCTGCATGCGGAGCTGTCATAATCGCTCAATCGAATTTTTTTCCCTGGATCAACACGGTAGGTATCCATGCCCAGACCTCCTTATGCCATATGTCTATTCCCAAGCTTATCGCCATGTCGCTCTTCTAAGTTGAAGCTTATAAACATGAGGCCGGAGCATGATTCCGGATAAATCGAAGCAGCTAGAAAAAACGGAACATAAAAATTTATTGACGGTATGATAAAGATATGTTAATAAGTACTTACTTACATCAATAAACGCTTGCCATGCAGGCACAAGGAGGAAACGATGAAGGCATTAATCATGGGAGGAGGGATGTCGGGTCTGGCAACGGCCGTCAACCTCCTGGAACAGGGTATCGAGGTGGAGATCATCGAGGCGGATGAGATCTTCGGGGGAAGGGCCAACTCATGGCTCGACGCAGACGGCGACATGATCGACAACGCCCTGCATGTCTTCTTCCCCTACTATGTCAACCTGATCAACTTCTTCAAGAAGATGGATATCGAAAAGAACATCATCTGGAAGAATACCGAGTTCTATTTCGCCCAGGAAAACGGCAATCAGCCGGCGCTCAAGTTCAGAAACCTCCCGGCCCCCGTCCATGTCGGCCTGGCCTATATGAACCTGATCAAGAATTACAAGGGCATCGCCAAGTGGAAGATGCTCATGACCACGCTGGCATCCTCCTTTGCCCTGGGCTATTCCGACAAGGAGCTGGAGGAGCTGGACAATATGTCCTGGGCCGAATGGTGCATGCGCTGGGCCCCGAAAGGCGCCTTCAAACCCATGGATTCGGCCATCCACGGCCTGACCTTCACCCCGACCTGGGCCATCTCGGCCAAGGTCATGGTCAACTGGTTCAAGAAGGTGGCGGCCTCGCCCGAGAGCGCGCGCGTGGGCTTCGCCAACGGCGGCCTGGGCGAGATCTGGGTCGGCGGCTGCCTGGACTACATCAAGAAAAAGGGTGGCACCTTCGAAACCAAGAAAGCGGTCACGGCCATCACGGTCAAGGACGGCAAGATCGAGAGCGTCACGGTCAACGGCAAGGAGAAGCGCACGGCCGACATCTATGTCTCGGCCATGAGCCCGTTTGCCCTGCGCAAGCTCATCCCGACCGATTGCTACAAGTATGAGTACTTCCAGGACCTGACCCATTTCGAGGACT
>JBDKSM010000194.1:0-3376 GCA_039680665.1 Syntrophaceae bacterium
GGTAATTTTCGATCGCGCGGCTTTCCGGCTGACATGGGTTAACCCGGTTAACCATTCCGGCAAAAAATCTTGACAATGGTTAATTAACACTATACGGATGTTTAGCATGGAGTCTGTATGCGTTTAATCACTCAATCCGAAGCTGCCGACATCAAGGGCGTTTCTAAGGTCGCGATCCACAAGCTGTCCCGCCGTAATTGGGGCTTTTTTGTCTCGACCCCCGGGGAGGCCGACCAGGTGGACATCTCTCATCCCGATTGGGAGCGGTACCTGGCCGGAGTGAAGCCGTCGAGGGCAGGTGCAACCGGGGATGCTGGAGACGCCGGCAAGGGCCAGAAAGACGTAGCCGGGGGGCAACCGGGGAAGGAAAAGAAGCCGAAGAAGCCCCGGGAGGCGGCCAGCGGGGAGGCGCGGGGGAATCCGGGCAAGGCGGCAGTGAAGAAGGCGCCCGAGACCGTGGATATAGATGAATTCCTGGATACGTTCGTCCCTCTCTCCCTGAAGGAGCTAAAAACACAGGCAGAGGTCCAGCGGCTGAATATAGAGATCCACGCCCGTCTGGGAGAACTGATTGACCGGCGGATAGTGGACGAACGTCTGGGCGAGCTGAGTCGTTATATACAGATGTTCGTGGACCTAGAGCGCCGGCTGTCGGCGAGGATATGCCAGAAGCTCGACCGTATTGGCATGGAGCGGGAGGTGGAAGCGATCATCGGGCCCGAGGTGAGCAAGATCATCCAGGATTTCAAACTTGCCTGTCAGCGGAAGGTGAGCCGGGCATGAACCTCCCTCCCCTGCAACTGAATGAGAAGTTCGCGGATTCCATGCATGAGCATATTGACGCCTTGATCGGCAGCTTTCCGGAGGAGTCGGTGCGGGAGCTACCCTCCGAATGGGCGGAGAGAAAAAGGATCCTGCCGGGCGGATTAACTTCAGTACCCGGTAAGTTCAGTTTTGACATCACACCCTACTTGCGGGAAATCCTCGACTGCATGGCGCCTACCTCCTCTGTACAAGAAGTGTATCTGATGAAGGCGCCGCAGGTTGGCGGCACTGTAGGCGTCATAGAGAATCATGAGGGGTATTGTATCGATTACGGTATTGGGCCCGTGTTGTACGTCGGCGGCGATCAGACGATGGCTGAGGAGCAGATGGAGAAACGCGTTGATGAGATGATATCGTCGGCGGGCTTGCAGGGGAAAATTCGGCCGAACGTGGTAAAGGCGAAGGGGAAGAGCACGGGCGACCGGATGGACTCAAAGAGTTACGGCGGGACGTTCATGCGCGCTGTGGGTCCCAATAGCGAGGGAAAGCTCCGATCTTTTCCGGCGATGATAGGACACTTCGATGAGATGGACGTATGGCCGCAGACGATCATCAAAGGCAAGATCAATACAGGCAATACATATCAGAAAGCGCTACGCCGCATGGATGCCTACGAAGACCGGAGAAAGGTCTTCGGTCTGTCCACCCCGAAACAGAAACTTACATCATTCATCGAACCACTTTTTGAGGAAGGGGATAAAAGGTATTATAACTGGGAATGCCCGGACTGTAAAGTCCCGCAGCCGTTTGTCTGGAGTCAAATGAAGTGGGAGAAGAACGAGCTGGGCAATGTGAACATCCAGTATACCACGATCAACGGGGTGCAGACCCTGGCGAATAATCCCGTGTGGTTTGAATGTGTGAATTGCGGCCGCAAGATCCATGAGCATGAGAAGTTCGATCTTCTCCTCGAGGAGGGCCACGGGGGGACCGCTAAGTGGATCCCAACGAAGAAACCGGACAGGCCATTCCTCCAGACCTACCACGTCAATGCGTTCTATGGCCGGCGCCGTTGGCTGAATATCGTCCTGCAATGGGACCGTTCGAAGGATGACCCGTTCCTTCTGCCGGACTTTGTGAACGACGTTCTGGCAGAGACCTGGCAGGAGCGGATGGAGCAACCAGACATGCATGAGCTGATGCGGAATGCAGAGGGCTGGGAGCCGGGCTATATCAATCGTGATGTCGTCTTCCTGGGATTGATGGCAGATATACAAGGAGATCGGATTGAGGCCGGGGTTGTGGGTTTCGGTCGCAATCGGCAATACTGGTTTATTGATTATTGGCCCTTCGAGGGAGAGACGATCAATATTGAGTCGGAGTGCTGGAAGAAGCTCGATGAGAAAATCACATCCACCTACACCAGAGCGGACGGCGTGGAGATGCATGTTCAGATTGCATTCATCGATTCCCAGTATCACAAGGACCAGGTAATTGCGTTTTGTGATCAATATGATTATCACCCTGAGGTTGTGTCGGGAGTTTATCCCATTCGTGGCTTTGAACAGATCGACGCGGGGAAAACGACGAAGCTGCAATCCTCCGACATCAAGACCCCGATTGTGGCCCTGGCAGATCAGAAGCTGAAGCGGGCGCTGTACAGCACGCTTCGCAAAAAACCCTACACGGAAGGATTTCCCTTCGGCTATATGCACTTCCCTGGCAAGGGCCCAAATGCCTTTGGAGCTGAGTTCTATAAGCAACTCACTGCGGAAGAAGTTTTTGTTACCACACGAAAAAACGGGCAGAAGATCGTAACGATTGAGAATCGAAAGCAACGGAGGAACGAGGTCCTCGACATCGCGAAGCTAGCCCTCGGAATCTATCAGTTCGCCATTGATCGATATTTCGATATCGAGAACGAGAAGCGCAAGCTCCAGAAGCGCAAGCCGCTCCAGCAGGACAACGAGATATTCATCAGCGCCATGGAGGCCGCCCTCTACGGTGACGACTACACGCCACCCGACCAGCCAGCCGCCCCCGATCCGGATCACGCGGAATCTGCATAAAACGTGAATTTTTTCAGGTGCAAAAACTAAAAAATTAATTGTATTGCGCGCCCCTTTATGTAGTCTGAACACTACTATACATTTGTTATGTATTAAAATTAAAGGGTTGATAATGCTCGATCCACAATTGATTGCTGACACAATGACTCTGGCGGCCATCGACGCCCAGATCGTGCTGTATCAGGCCGCCCTGGATGATGCGGTGGAGGTTGGCTCATATGATCTCAGCGACACGCAGTCCCGCCAGAAAGTCGAATCGCAGGATCCTCAAAAAGTCGCAGCACTTTTACAGGCATACATGAAAGCGAAGCAACTGAAATCCGGGCTTGGCGGCCCAGTGTTTCTTGCGGGAAGGTTTGTTCGATGAATCAACCTCGTCGGCAGGGACCGATCAAGGCATTCAGGGCCAGACGTGAAAAGCGTCGTGAAGCTGCTGAATTGGATCTTGCGATGAAGCGCCAGACGATTGCGGCGCGTGACGAACTGATGAAGACGCTTGCGTCTCTCTCCGTACCGCCGCGTGCGCTTTCACCTGATCTATA
>JBDKSM010000195.1:0-3444 GCA_039680665.1 Syntrophaceae bacterium
GTGCCGCCACACCTTGGCCTCGTCCACCACCACGGTCCCGGCCAGGGCCTTTACCCCGTAGTCGAAGAGCACGGGCGTCAGCGGCGTGGACGGGCCTACCAGCACGACGAAGCTCTCCCGGCTGAGCTCAATGAGGCGCGGCAGGGTCTTGTTGATGAGCGTCGTGGCCGTGATGAAGACCGCGTCCTGCAGGGGAAGGATATATTCGGCCGCCGGGTCCGGCAGATCGCCTAAGCCGGGACGCCGCTCCAGGATGGAAAGCTCGCACTGGCCGGCCAGGTCTTCCAGTCCCGGGAAATGTCCGATAACCGCCACCTTCTTGTTTTTAAGCCGCTCGCGGTAATGCTCAAAGGCATTGCCCGAGGGCTGATCATCGAGGCCTGCCTCCCAGGTGCGGGTAAATACCGCCGGCGCGTTGTAATAGGAGTTGAGCGCCGCCACGCCCACGGCCGCCTCCAGCGGGTTCCAGGACTTCACCAAGGCCGCGACTTCGCGCGTGGGCCGGCCCGCGAAAGACCCTGACCACGCCGAGCGCCGCTCGCCCTCGGGCGGCGTGAGCGCCATGCCGACCCCGCCGGAGCGCACCAAAGTCCAGCGCAGGCCCACCAGGCAGTCCGTTACCACGCTCTGCTCCGGGATGCCCGCGATCAGGTGTTCATACAATGCCCATTTCCCATTCGTCTTCGGCATCGGCTTAAATCCCCTGTTTGCTCACTTTGATTTCCTGGTGTAGTACGCCGTACCCAGGCAGGTCGGCCCGTTCGGGCCGGGTGAGTCCTTGCCGTCAAACACGCGCTCCCCGCATACGCCACAGACCACGACGCGCTTAGGTCTACCCGGCAGATCTTCCTCAGGCAGGTTCATGGTGATCTCCTCCCAGGCAACGACCGCCTCATCCGGCAGCTCCAGGATACCCCGCATGGCCGCTTTGTCGTCACCGGCCGACGGCCCTTCATAGGCCGCATGCACGCGGAAGGCCTTGCCCGTGGCCGTGTTCAGGAACGAGGCCGCCATGCGGCCGTAAGGGTGGATTTTGAGCGTGCGCCTGCCCAGCCGCGTGCCCGTGACCGTGAGCACCGCGTCCGCCAGACAGCGGTCCACCTCCACGGCCACGATCAGATCGCGCGGGTTTTTGGCCCCTGCCAGCTCCAGGCCCTTGACCGCGATGCGCACGCCCAGGACCTGGCCCATGCACAGATGCCCATGAAACCCGATGCACTCACCCAGCAGCTTCTGATAATCGGTCATACGTCCTCCTTGCATTGCATGCGTGTGCGCGGTTGTCCCGCCATTATGCTCTTAAGGACATATACCCTCTTTTGGCCGCTGCCTTCAAGACCAAAGCCAGCTTGCTAAGGAAGAGTGCAGACCTGCCACCCGAGGATGCACTTGTAACACCCTGCGCCACCTGGTATACTTGTAATGAGAATTACTGCAATGTTTCCGATTCGCATTCAAGCGGCACCTTTGTCGGCTGCGTCGTCGGCGACTCGGAGTACTGAGAATGTACACCTGCGTCGCCTCCTCCTGGCCTTCGCGGTGTCATCTTGAATGCGAAACGGAATTAGATGCCGGATATCGGCTGAACTCATTCTAACCATTTGATATGGCAGGATTTTGGAGATACTATGGGAAGGGAAATATGGGGTCAGGTCTTGTTATTTGCAAGCAGTTGAACTTGATGCAAAAAACAAGACCTGACCCCCACGGTTCTATATCATTGCATCTCTTTTAAGTCGCCAGGCTTCTGAATGGCTCCAAAAAAGCACCTACGTTACAAGCGTTGATGACATGGAGAGGATAATTGCAAAGCGCGGCAGTTTTCACGTCGCTCGTATATCGGCTTATTTATGGCGTGGCAGTGATGAATGGAAGACTAACCGCGATATTCTACAAAAAGAGATACAAGAGCTGGAGAAAGAACCTTCAGAATTCGCTAAGCATTTTGATAAAGCATTTGGAATACTTACTGAGATAATAAGAGGATCTGGTTTATATGCGGGTGATCCTGATCGAGCTCTAAAATCAGCTTCTTTAGATAGAGATCTTGATAATTTACTATATCAAACACTTAAGAAATCAGGACAATTAACCCTTGAAAATGTCTAACAAGTTCATCCAACGGATGAGGCAGTGCCGCGCCGCTGATGATTACGTTAACTGGGAATGAGGAGAAGGCATGTATTGCTGCGATATAGTAAAAACCATCCTTGAGAACCCTAATACCGCCTCCTGGGTCGGATCGCTTGCAACGCTCGGCGCTGTAATCGTTGCTCTATTCTTACAGGAAATCCGTTCTATTTGGGACAGACCAAAACTTAATTTGTCCATCAACCTAGCTCCTCCCGACTGCCACAAGACCATTCTCCGTGGGCAAGATTCCCGCGGGCAAGTTGTCGAAATACCAACTTATTATCTCCGCTTTTGGGTGATGAATGATGGTTCCCAGATGGCGAATCAAGCACAAGTGTTTTTATCCGGTCTTTCAACGCACTCCCCCGATGGATCGTTCCAGAGGGTCGAATCATTCCTCCCGATGAACCTTGTTTGGGCACATTCTCGCACGGTTTATGCTGATATTGCCCCAAGCATGGGAAGGCACTGCGATTTTGGTCATGTTGATAACCCTAATCACGGGGCTTCTCCTGCGGATGTCATGTTTGGAAAACCCAAGCCTTTTCTATCCCTTGATTTGGAATTTCTGCCAAATACAAATAGCCATATTGTTCCATCTGGTGTTTATAGGGTCGAGTTAAAGGTTGCCGCCAACAATGCAAATCCAACCATCAAGCGATTTGAATTTAATATTCCAGACACATGGTTCAACGAGGAGCCCAAGATGTTCACGGAAGGGATTAAGATCAAAGAAGTTAATGATCTAATCAGCTAACAAGTCATTTCAGGGGAATTTTGGGGTAAGGTTTTGTTATTTGCATATGTTTGAACTTGATGAAAACGAGACCCCCATGGTTCGACGGGTGGCCGGGACAGGGATAGGTATCATAGAAACACTGGGTGCCACGGGCCAAGCGAAGCTTGCCCGTGCTTTTCCAGGTAATGATCGTACAGTATCGAAGCGAAAGAACGAACGGATGGAAACACTGGAAGAAAAGATAGCCCGGGTGGTGAAGGAAGAGGTGGCGGTCGTAGCGTACGATCCTCGCTGGCCGGTGATGTTTGAACAGGAACGGCTGCATCTGCTTGCCTGTCTGCCGGCCGATCTCATCAAGCGGATCGAGCATTTTGGCAGCACGGCCGTGCCCGGCCTGTGTGCCAAACCCATTGTGGACATGCTGGTCGAGGTAACGAGTCTTGATGAGACCAGGCAAAGGGTTACCCCTGTTTTGGAAGCGCAGGGGTATGACTACTTCTGGCGGCCGACGTGGGGAGACGATGTCCCGCCGTTCTATGCCTGGTTCATCAAGCGCGACTGTCAGGGAAACA
>JBDKSM010000196.1:0-2680 GCA_039680665.1 Syntrophaceae bacterium
ATCTGGATGGAGGAAAAGGAAGCCGGACACAAAAAAAATTTACGAATAACGACTGTATTCTAAGGTGATACTGGTATCACGAATATAAGCATGGCGAATACATTACGGTTACGGGAAACTTCTGACAGCCAAAATTCCAGCAAAATGGCTTAAACCCTGGTCGGGAAGCGGGGATTTGAACCCCGGACCCCAGCGTCCCGAACGCTGTGCTCTACCAGGCTGAGCCACTTCCCGAATGCTCCCCCTTAATAGAAAGATTCTTTCTTGAAGTCAAGCGGAACAATCGAAGGTTGTATTTGGGTCAGGAGCCAGCTCCGGTTTGGGATGACCGACTCCTGACTTTTTGAATCATCGGTGAGGCTTCTCAATGGCGATAAACTGCTCGCGCACTACGCGGTCGGCCATCTGGGTATCTATTTCCCGCGGATATATTCCTTTTTTGAAGCTGAATAAATCTTTATTCAGCCGGCTCATAGGGATGGTAAGTTCGACTCGGGCGTATATCTCATGATCATCCCTGCCGGCAGCAGGGGCATCATTTCTGGCTCCCAGGGTAATGCCCAGGACCTCAATCGGCTGCACCTTGATGGCAAAGCTGAGTCCCTTCATATCATCCTCATGGTGGCCGTTGTAGTAGTAGAAACCCGGCCAGATGGAGATAAACGCGGCATTAGGCACCGGGATACCCAGATTGAAATCAAAACCGGCGACGGCCTCTTCATGGCCGTTGAGGTCTGACAACGGCAGATAAGCATTCACATGGCCGGAAAACCTGGGATGAAAAAGTTCGGCCCCAAGCCCCACCCGCCGATGATTATTATCGTTGGTATAATCGAAGAAGGCATTACCGCCGGCGATCATCTGGCCGCTGAAGATCGGCAACCGCGCGCCTAAGCCGATATCCGCACCTACCTTGCTGTTTTTCAGGGTGAGCGCGGGGCTGACAAACGGCGTCAAAGAGCTGTAGCTCCCCAGGGATATCATGGTATCGGCTATATAACCCGGTCGGTCTTCATTGGATACCTGCGCGCCACCGCCCACCCATACGACCTGCGGCATATCAGCACGGACCACAGAAGCCATTACCAATATCACAAGCATGGTCAAACATATTTTCCTCATATGCAAACCTCCCTTTTCTAAGCTAGGAATATCACCAGAGAGTCTTCATGCCCAGACACACATCCTCTGGTTTTATGGTGGTCATGGGTTCGTTATGGAGCATGCGCATATAATTGATCTGGCTGGTTCCAAAGGGTGGGATGCTCACCCGTGGGCATATACGCACATGCGGAGCAAAAAGGGCGTTACCCGGCAGAAAGTACAGAGACATATTGAGGCTGTACATGTTCAGGGAGTCGATATAGCCCAGAACTTTCAATACGCCGGTCACAAGATCATGCATAATCCCATCACGCATCTCGGAAGGCCGGTATGTATCATCCATGATGCCGATGATATCGAACACACCCAAAGGCGCAAAGGCCACCAACCAGGTTATGTGGTCCATACGCGCTATGAAGCGCTCTTGCAGCTTTTCCTCCTGGTTTGCAAGATCGCGCCAGAAATCGGTGCCGCGTTTCCCGCGATAAAGGCCCAACATGCCGAGCATGTTGGTGTAGTAGTTGGTGGGCGTGGTGGAGGCCGCCACCTGGAGATGGGGATGCACAATGGATCCACCGGCCAGCGGCATATAGTTCCAATTGATGGATTGATAAACCGCCTCGGGCTGGGCGGCAACAAGATCACTGAGATATTCCAGGCAGCATCCGATGGCATTGCCGATGATGCCGGCATCGAAATCAGCCAGCGCCAGGTAATGCGTGCGTGACATGACCGTCACGGCGCCGTTCTCATCGTAGGGAAAGGCATTGGGGAAACACAGCGACTCCCCAACGATATACCGTTCTTTGCTCAAACGTTCGGTGGAAAATTTCGGGGTCACCAGTTCAATCAGCTCCGGGCAGAAGGGACAAATCGCCTTGGATTTCTCGATCAGGGGGCTTAAGTCAACACGCTCCATTTCCTTGACCGGGAAGTCCAGTATGCGCGTCGTCTGATTGGTCAACGGGTCGTATCGTACCTCGGATTGCCTCTCGCTGGCCTGGAAGCCTTGCATGGGATCCAGAAAACGCGAGGTCTTCACGACCTTGATGAATTCCATGCCGTGACCTTACTATAGGAAATCAGGAGGGTCAAGTTCAGTTGACTCAAAGCCCGCCTCCTGATGAAACAATCGGACATGCATATTAATAGAACCATAGGACGCCTGCATACCTATTGCCTCGCTCTAGGTTTTTTCACCCGGCAAGTATTACCATACTTCATGATAAAATGACCGTGGGGCAAGTTCCGGGGAATCCAGGCCTACAGTCATGACCAGATAGCGTCGTATGTCAAGACAGAGGTGGCATTTGTTCACGAAGACCCCATCCGGGACATAGCCATGTACCGTCCGTGCCAGCTCCAAGAACCCGGCGATGCCTTTTTTATAAAGCACATCGATGAGTGGGTAGACCTCCGGGTCGAGTTCCCGTCCCAAATGATCATGCCTGATAGCCAGCCCGGAGCAGAGCCCCGGCAGATAATGGCCATACAAATCGATATGAAAATGGCTGGCGCCGGCCAGTTCCGCGCACGGGCCGCCAGAGATCCGGACAATCTGCCCCGCCGTATAAGC
>JBDKSM010000197.1:0-23006 GCA_039680665.1 Syntrophaceae bacterium
CTGGCCAATCTTGAGACCGGGCATATCAGCGATGACAAGGCCCGGGCCATCAGCGCGGCCTGCGACGAGATCATCGCGGGCCGGCTGGCCGACCAGTTCCCGGTGGATGCCCTGCAGGGCGGGGCCGGGACCTCCACCAACATGAACATCAACGAGGTCATCGCCAACCGCGCCATCGAGATCCTGGGCGGGGTCAAAGGCGATTACGCGCTGGTCCATCCGCTGGATGACGTCAACCTGCACCAGTCCACCAACGATGTCTATCCCACGGCTATCAAGGTAGCCGGAATCTACGGACTAAGGCGCCTGGCCCAGGCCGTGGCCGAGCTGCAGGGGGCTTTTCAAGCTAAGGAAAAAGAGTTCGGCGCTATCGTCAAGATCGGCCGCACCGAGCTGCAGGAGGCCGTGCCCATCACCCTGGGGGCCGAGTTCGCGGCCTTCGCGGAAGCCTTTGGCCGCGACCGCTGGCGCACCTTCAAGTGCGAGGAGCGCCTGCGCGTGGTAAACCTGGGCGGCACGGCCGTGGGCACCGGCATCGCCGCCCCGCGCGACTATATCTTCCTGGCCGTCGAGAAGCTGCGCGAGGTCACGGGGCTGGGATTGAGCCGCGGGGAAAATTTGGCGGGTGAGACCGCCAACGCCGATGCCTTTGTGGAGGTCTCGGGCATCTTTAAGGCGCACGCCGCCAACCTGATCAAGATCATGAACGACTTGAGGCTGCTGAACCTGCTGGGCGAAATCAAATTGCCGGCCCTGCAGGCCGGGTCGTCCATCATGCCGGCCAAGGTCAACCCGGTGCTGGTGGAGGCCGCCATGCAGGTGGGCATGAAAGTGACGGCCAATGACGCCATTATTACCGAAGTGGTCAGCCGCGGCACGCTGCAGATCAACGAGTTCCTGCCGCTCTTGGCTTCAGCGCTTTTGGAATCGCTCGACCTGTTGACCAGGATCGACACCCTGTTGGCCGGGCATATGCAAGGTATCCAGGCCGATGAAGAAAAATGCCGCGCTTATTTCGACCGTTCGCCCTTGATCATTACGGCCTTAACGCCTACGATAGGATACGAGAAGGCCACGGCCATGGTGCGGGAATTTCAGGATTCAGGACAAACCGATTTCCGGGGCTTTCTGGAGGAAAGACTCGGGGTTGAGCTTGTGGAAAAGACATTGTCGCCCTATGCCTTGACGGCCTTGGGGTATAAAAAATAAAAGCATGGATACGACACCGAAGGGCAACCGTCTGCATATCGGCCTGTTCGGCCGGACCAATGTCGGCAAGTCGAGCCTCATGAATTTGCTTTTGGGCCAGGACCTGGCCATCACTTCCCCCGTGGCCGGGACCACCACGGACGTGGTCGAAAAGGCGGCCGAGCTCTTACCCATCGGGCCGGTGCTCTTTCTGGACACGGCCGGGCTGGATGACACCTCGACCCTGGCTGAAAAGCGTTTGCAGAAGACCGCCAAGATCTACGAACGCGCGGATGTGATCCTCTTGGTAACCGAACCCGAGGTTTGGACCGCATTCGAGGACGAGGTGCTGGCCATGGCGGCGGACAAGAAGATCCCGGTGGTGGTGGTGATCAACAAGATCGACCTCAAAAAGCCGGGCAAGGACTTTGTCGAGCAGCTGAATAAGAAATGCGGCCGCGTGATCGAGATCGCCGGCACGGACCTGATCGGACGCGACGGCTACGTGAACGCGCTGAAAGCCATGCTTATCGAGGCGGCGCCGGACGACATCATCCAGAACCCGACCTTGGTGGGCGACCTGGTCAAACCCGGCGGCCTAGCCCTGCTGGTGGTGCCCATCGACCTGCAGGCGCCCAAGGGCAGGCTCATTCTGCCCCAGGTGCAGACCATCCGCGACCTGCTGGACAACGACGCCGCTGCCATGATGGTCAAGGAGCGCGAACTCGCTCCCATGCTGGCCAACCTGAAGGAACCGCCGGACGTGGTGATCTGCGATTCGCAGGCCATTTTGAAGGTCGCGGCCGATGTGCCCACGTCCATCAAGACCACGACCTTCTCGATCCTGTTCGCGCGCTTGAAAGGCGACCTGGCCGCGGCCGCCGCGGGAGCGGCCGCCATCGAGGGCCTCAAGCCGGGCGACAAGATCCTGATCGCCGAAGCCTGCAGCCACCATGCCTTGGAAGACGATATCGGCCGGGTCAAGATACCGCGCTGGCTCAGACAGTACGCGGGGGCCGAGATCAAGGCCGATGTCTTCGCCGGGCGGGATTATCCGGAAAACTTGAGCGACTACAAGCTCATCATCCACTGCGGGGCCTGCATGCTGACTCGCCGCGAGATGCTGGGCCGGATACAGAAGGCCAGGGAGGCGGGCGTGCCGATCACCAATTTCGGGGTGGCCATCAGCATGCTGCAAGGCGTGATCAAACGCGCGCTCGAACCGTTCCCGGCCGCCCTGATGGCCTTTGAAAAACAATTGAACGCCCGTGAAAAGGGTGGAAAGGAAATGCGGAAATGAAGGATTTCATCGACGATACTTCAATAGAAGAGCTCCTTGAACGGACGGCCAACCCTGAGGCTAAGCGGGTAGAGGAGATCATCGTCAAGGCCAGGGAATTGAAGGGTTTAAGCTTGGAGGAAACCGCCATCCTGCTCCAGACCGAGGACCACGAGCTGATCCAGGAGATCCACGCCGCGGCCCGTTATGTGAAGCAGGGCATCTACGGCAATCGCCTGGTGATCTTCGCGCCGCTGTATATCTCGAACCACTGCGCTAACAACTGCCTGTACTGCGGTTTCAGGCGCGACAACAAGGAGCTCAATCGCGTGGCGCTGACCATGGAGCAGATCGCGGGCGAGGTGGAGGTGCTGGAAAGGGAGGGCCATAAGCGCCTTCTCATGCTCTGTGGCGAGCACCCCAAACGCTCCAGTCTGGATTACTTCTGCGAGGCCATAGAGACGGCCTATGGCGTCAAGACCGAAAACGGCGGCGAGATAAGGCGCATCAATGTCGAGATCGCGCCTTTGGAAGTCGAAGAATTCCGGCGCCTCAAGGCCACGGGCATCGGCACCTATGTGGTCTTCCAGGAGACCTATCACCATGCCACCTACAAGGCCATGCACCCGACCGGGATCAAGGCCGACTATCTCTGGCGCCTGACCGCCATGCACCGCGCCCAGGAGGGCGGCATCGACGACGTGGGCATCGGCGCGCTCTTTGGACTGGCGGATTACAAGTTCGACGTGCTGGGGCTTTTAAGCCATGCCCAGCAACTGGAAAAGGACTGCGGGGTAGGGCCGCACACCATCTCCATCCCGCGTCTGGAACCGGCCTTCAACGCCCCGGCGGCCATCAAGCCGCCCAAGCCGGTCAGCGATGAGGAATTCAAAAAACTGGTGGCCATCCTGCGCATGGCCGTGCCCTATACCGGCATGATCCTGAGCACGCGCGAATCGCCCGAGCTGCGCGGCGAGGTCTTCAACCTGGGCGTCTCGCAGATCAGCGCCGGGTCGCGCACTAACCCGGGCGGCTACCAGGACGGACGCGCCTTCCGGGCGGCACAGTTCAACCTGGGCGATACCCGCACCACGGACGAGGTTATCCGGGATATCATTGAGCGCGGCCATATCCCCAGTTTCTGCACGGCCTGCTACCGTCTGGGCCGCACCGGCAAGGACTTCATGGACTTGGCCAAACCGGGGCTCATCCAGAAATTCTGCCGCTCCAACGCCATCCTGACCTTCAAGGAATACCTGATCGATTATGCCGGCGAAGAAACCAGGGCCTCCGGCGAAAAGCTGATCGAACGGCTCATTGCAGAGACGAAGCAGGTCGGGACCAAGCGGGCGCTCAACAGCCGGCTGGCGAAGATCGAAAAGGGCCAGCGTGATATCTGCATGTAAATCTCCACCCATGAACCGCGATGAGATTATCCGTCTGTTGGGAACAACCGATGCGGACGAGGTACGGGCGCTTTTTCAGGCCGCGGATGAGGAACGGAGACGATCCGTCGGGGATGATGTGCACTTCAGGGGCATCATCGAGTTCTCAAACTACTGCGAACGGAATTGCCTGTACTGCGGCCTGCGGCGCGGGAACAAGGCCATTGCACGCTACCGTATCCCGGATGACGAGATCCTTGAGCTGGCCGGCAGCGTCCGGGACTTAGGCATCGGCACGGTGGTGCTCCAGGCCGGTGAAGACCCGACGCATAGCACGGGATATATCTGCCGGCTCATCAGCCGGATCAAGAAGGCCACCGGGCTGATCATCACGCTGTCCATCGGCGAGCGTCCCTATGAGGATTACCGGGCCTTCAAAGCCGCCGGCGCGGACCGCTACCTCCTGAAGCATGAGACCGTCAGTCCGGAGCTCTATCAGCGCCTGCATCCGGACTCGAAATACGACAACCGTATCCAATGCCTGCGATGGCTGAAAAGTCTCGGCTATGAGACCGGGGCCGGCAATATGGTTGGCCTGCCGGGGCAGACGCTTAAGATCCTGGCCGAAGATATCCTGCTCATGCACGAAATGGATATCGATATGATCGGCATCGGACCTTTCATCGCCCATCAGGATACGCCCCTGGCGCATACCGTCAGTGGAGAGCCGGACACGGTTCTGAAGATGATCGCCGTGACCCGCCTGGTCACCAGGAACACCAATATCCCGGCCACTACCGCCCTGGCCGTCCTCGATCATGGGTTGCAGCTCAAGGCCTTGACGGCCGGTGCCAATGTCATCATGCCTGATATTACCCCGCCGCGGTATAAGGAGCTCTACGAGATCTACCCGGGCAGAGGAAAACTGAGCTGTGATATCAGCGCCATGATTGCACGGTGGGAGACGGACCTGCATGGAATCGGCCGCCGCATCGGCCGGGGTCCCGGCGGCCGGAGGTAGTATTTTGGGATAATTGCGGTACATAAGGACTGATCACTCACCCCGAAGCTCACCAAGGAAAGTGGAACAGCGGCCCTCAGTCATTGCCTTCTATGTCTTTGTGCTGCTTCGTGCTCTTCGTGGTTAACGGTTTTTGATTCTCAAAGCATACCACGCCGAAGGTTACCAAGGAATGGAGTTGATAATCAGGAGGGTAGGTGGGTGATGAAGGCCACGATACCCTTGCGGATCATCATGACCGCGATGGCCGCCAGCAGAAGGTTGGCGATCTTTGATATGGTGCGCGATCCGGCCTTGCCCAAAAAATTGTGAATGTAGGGCGCCAGGCGGAATACGGCGCCGGCCAATAAGATATTGACGATCAGGGATACGGCCGTCGGAAGCGCGCCATAGGCATTGATCAACAAGAGCGAGGTGGTCAGCACGGCCGGCCCGGCGATCAGGGGCACTCCCAAGGGCACCGCCCCGAGCGTGTCCATGTCGAGCAGGGCGGTGTTGGACGGGGTCGTGCGGAGCATGTCCGACAAGGCGATGGCGAAGATCAGAACCCCGCCCGCCACCATGAAATCGGCCACCTGGATGCCCAGGTAGACGAGCAGCGCCGTGCCGAGATACAGGAAGACCAGGGCCACGGCCGTGGCGGTAATGACCGATTGAATGATCGTGCGGCGGATTTCTTTCGCGGCCATGCCATCGGTCAGGCTGATGAAGATCGGCAGCACGCCGATGGCGTCCACGGCCACGAACAGGGGGAAGAAGCTCAACCAGAAGGTCTTCATGGGCTGTCTTTCTTCGGCGTGTAGACTACCACGGTGCGGGCGAGCTTATCGTGCCAGCCCTGCTTGCGTTTGTCAAAGGCGATCCAGATAAAGCCGAGGAACAGGGGCAGCATGGAGACGTAGTAACCGAGGTAGCGGCCGATCATCTGGCCGGTACTCGGTTTTCCGCCCGTACGCGCATCCACGATCCTGGCCCTGATCAGCATCTTGCCCGGCGTGGCCGAACGCGCTATCCAGAAAAGGATAATGGCCGCGGCGGGAAAGACGATGTTCATCAGGAAATCGATCGGACCGCGAAAGACGCCGTCATAGACGGCGAGGTATTCTTTGCCGTACACGGCCAGAAGGACGGGAACGATGATGAGGAGCGACAGGATGGAATCCACGATCGAGGCCAGCAATCTGGCCCAGAAGCCTACATATGCGTCTTGTCCGTGGCTCTCGATATCGGACATGATCACCCCCTAGGTATAACCGTTCGGGTTCTGCGACTGCCAGCGCCAGGCATCGGCGCACATTTCGGCCAGGCCGAGCCGGGCCTCCCAGTCCAGCTCGGTTTTGGCCAAAGCAGGATCGGCATAGCAGGCGGCGATATCGCCGGGACGGCGCTGGACGATCCGGTAGGGGATCTCGCGGCCCGTGGCCCGCTCAAAGGCCCGCACCATCTCCAGGACGCTGTAGCCTTGTCCGGTGCCGAGGTTGTAGACGGCCACACCGGGGTTCTGACGGATTTTGTTTATGGCCTTGACATGCCCCTGGGCCAGGTCCACCACATGGATATAATCGCGCACGCCCGTGCCGTCCGGGGTGGGGTAATCATCGCCGAAGACATTCAAGCGCGGGAGTTTTCCCACCGCTACCTGGGAGATATAGGGCATCAGGTTGTTGGGGATGCCGCTGGGGTCTTCGCCGATCATCCCGCTGGCGTCCGCGCCCACGGGGTTGAAATAACGCAACAGGATCACGTTCCAGGCCGGGTCGGAGCTATGCAGGTCCTTCAAGATTTCTTCGATCATGAGCTTGGAGCGGCCGTAGGGGTTGGTCGGACCCAGCCGGGCGTTTTCGCGGATCGGGACGCTTTCGGGGTCGCCGTATACCGTGGCCGAGGAACTGAAGATGATGTCCTTAACGCCGTGCGCCCGCATAACCTCTGCCAGAACCAACGTGCCGGTGACGTTGTTGTGATAATAGGCCAGCGGCATGCTGACCGATTCGCCCACGGCCTTGAGTCCGGCGAAGTGTATGACGGTGTCGATCGGACGGTCCTTGAACACGGTCTCGAGCGCGGCTTTATCGATCAGGTCGGCCTTGATGAAGGAGAGGTCCTTGCCGGAGATCTTCCGGACCCTCTTCAGAGATTCCTCCTTGCTATTGGAAAGGTTGTCGACCACTACCACATCGTAGCCCGCGCGCAGCAGCTCAAGACAGGCGTGGCTCCCGATATACCCCGCTCCTCCGGTAACCAGAATCGTCATGGTATCTCCTTCAGTCTCTGCAGTGCCTTCAGCATAGCCTATTCGGGCTGACGAGTTCAAGGGGGAAGCATGGATTTCCATCTTCGTGCTTTTCATGGTGAGGAATGGCTTTTGCACAACGAATGCGTGAAGAGAGGCGAAGAGCTTGTTTATCACGAAGTGCACGAAGAAAGGCGAAAGATGGTAGGCGGGGAAGTAAAGGAATTTCTTCCCCACGGAAGACCGTGGGAGGGCATTTATGATCAGCCCCTCTCCCGATTCCTCCCCACGACCCGCCGAGTGGGTGCCATAGTGGAAGCTGTATTTCCTTCTTCGTGCTCTTCGTGCGCTTCGTGGTGAGAAAAGAGAGGTGTTAATCGAATTGCTTTCTGAAGTCGATGAAGGCCTGCTTGAGTTCAGACAGTTCTTGTCTGAGCTCGCTGATTTCATGCTCCAGGGTTTCGATGCGCTCGGTTTGTCCCGGGGCGCTGGGGAGAAGCTCCTGGAGCGGGGCGCCGGGTAAGACATCTTCGGGCTCGACCGCGAGAAGCTGCACATAGCGGGGTTCTTTGTGTCCGGCCAGGCGGGGCAGCTTGAGGGTATAACCCAGGTCACTCAGGTTTTCGAGCACGGCTAAGACCTCGTCCGTGCCGGTAAAGGCATACATGCGTTCGGCGTGCGCCTTGATTTCACCCGAGGTCTGCGGACCCCTGAGCATCAGTTCGCACAGAGCCGCGGCCTCGCTGCGTGAAAGGTTTTTGGAATTGAGGAAGATCTCTTCGTACTTGGCGACCCGGCCGGCGGTGCTTTCCCAGACCAAACGTTTTTCCTTCAGCCCCTGCAGGGCGGCAAGAACGGTCGCTTCATCATAGTTTACCACGGGATCACGGTTGGTTTTCTGATTGCAGGCGTTGATCAGGGCATTCAGGCTCAATGGATAATAGTCCGGGGTGGAAAACTCCTTCTCGATCAGGCTGGCCAGGACCCGGATTTCGCTTGTGGTGAGCATGAATTCCATGGCGCGCTAAGGAACTTAATCAGTAGGGAAATCCTGAGCGAATTTTTCGATCCATTCCAGGGCAGCCTGTTCGCTGGTGATGCGGCGGCCTTCATTGAGGAGCACCTCCTTGCGGTAGTGCTCGATATAACAGATCTGTTCGATCATGCGCACACGGAATTCCGTCTCTTTGTCCAGAAATCTGACCCCGATATCATAGACGTTGTTGCCGGGATGGCACCACACGACCACCCCCCTGACCCGAAAGCCCGGTTTGACGACCGGGATATTAATGATGATAGGGGTGTTTTCCTTGATCTCGGCCGAGGAACGAAAAGAAAGTCCGCCGGCGCTGATATTTTTGAGCGGATCGATATGTCCGGACTCCAGACCCTGGATATGGTATTTAATGGGGATATCCGATGGATGCCGTATGTACTCTCGCATGCTCATACCTCCCTGCGTTAGATGCCATAGGAATATAAAATAATCCATATCGAAAAGAAAGCAATCCCCTCCGTCCGGCATTCGAACGGGAAAAAACCGGCAAAAACTGGACTGTCAAATTGCGTGACCCTATTAAGAAAATCGGCCCATAATCCGATTGAGACAAAAAGGACAAGATCACTATGGAAGCAGACAGCGTAATCGTTAAATGCATAAGTTGCGGAGCCAAGAACCGTATCCCAAAACACAAGCAGCATCAAAACCCCCTGTGCGGAAAGTGTCACCGGCCGATTTACCGCGGCGCCGCGAACAACAAACCCGTGGATGTCACGGACCTCTCGTTCAATGATGAGGTGATGACTAATTCCGGGGTCGTGCTGGTAGATTTCTGGGCGCCATGGTGCGCTCCCTGCCGGATGATGGCGCCGATCATCGAGCAACTTGCCAATGAATATGCCGGCCGGGTGAAGATCGCCAAGGTGAACGTTGATGAAAATCCCATGACCGCGGCGCTCTATTCCATCAGCAGCATTCCAGCCCTGCTTATTTTCAAGGGCGGACGCCATAAGCATACCATGGTGGGCGCCACGACCAAGCTTGAGATACAGCAACATCTCAGCGCGCATCTATAGAAAAAGAAATGTTTGAGTATTCGCGCGCCCTTTGCGGTCGTATCCTCATGGTCTGGCGATAATTATATTAAGGGATC
Organism: Syntrophaceae bacterium; assembly: GCA_039680665.1. GTDB lineage: Bacteria > Desulfobacterota > Desulfomonilia > UBA1062 > UBA1062 > JAKQBR01. The sequence goes on from JBDKSM010000197.1 coordinate 9,260, forward strand.
ATGATTCCTTCCGATACGTTTACTTCGAAATGATTCGAAACCAAGACAGCCGAAGGATGCTCACCATTTTTTAGCTAGACGAAGTGTCGTAAGCATACTAAGAGGCAATCCAACACGAGGACAAAAGACGACATGCATACCATGAAACAGCCTGCGGGCATGGGCGAACATCAAAGCAAAACCCGCGACGATAATCGCAGACGACTCAAACTCTTAAGCTACAATATTCAAGTTGGAATATCCACCAACCGGCATCTTGATTATGTCGCGCAGAGCTGGAAGCACTTCATTCCGCATAACGCCCGGCATGAGAACCTCAAGTCTATCGCCGGCCTGATTCGCGGTTTCGACATCGTCGGTCTCCAGGAGCTTGATGGTGGAAGTTTTCGGACCAATTATATCAATCAGACCGAATACCTGGCCCAGGCAGGCGGGTTTCGGTATTGGCATGACAAGATCAACCGCAATATGGGGTCCCTGGCGAAACACAGCATGGGCGTACTGAGCAAGCTCGAATCAACCTCGGTGAGCAGGCACCATTTGCCGGGCAGGATTGCAGGGCGCGGAGCCCTGGTGGTCGAGTTCGGCGCCCGGCCTTTTTCGCTGGCCTTGATGCTGGTCCATCTCTCGCTGGGAAAAAAGGCGCGTATGCAGCAGATCGATTATTTATGCGATCTGGTGGCGCAGTTCAATCACGTGATTCTGATGGGTGATATGAACTGTCAAGCCGACAGCGCGGAGATGCAGCAGTTGAGAATGCGCACCGGATTGATTTCATCCGGATCAGCAAGGCCCAGCTACCCCAGCTGGAACCCGACGCGTCGCATCGACCATATCCTGGTTTCTCCCAGCATCGCCATCGAAGAGACGCGCGTGCTCGATTATGCCTTTTCCGATCATCTGCCGGTGGCTATGATGATCAGTCTGCCCGAAACCTTTGAGCTTGGCGGGGAAGAGCAACTCCTCCGCCGTACGGCTGCCTAGCGGACTATACAGCGCGCCGGAACCCTGCATCCCGGCGTAGCTCTTCGTCGAACTCGGGAGGGGGGCGTACAGGGCGTACGTCCCAACACCTCAGATCTCGTTCTTGAGCACCTTGTCCTTGAGGATTTCCCACTGTTCGCGGGTCAGCGTGCAGGTGTTGTCGTCTTCCCCGATGGTAACGTGGGTGCGGCCGACGCGTACCTCGGGACAGCATGAACCTTCCTTGCATAAACGGATAACTTTATCCTCTTTCATCTTTCTTCTCCCTTTGAGGCGTATGGCCCAAAATAAAGGCTTAACGGTATTGTAGTGAGCACGGCATCCCAAATCAAGGTCAATGCCGCGCAGCCGACTTGCGGGACAAGGCCGTGATCTGGTAAAATGCTTCGAACATGGAGGACCAATCCGCGATGACGTGCAAACGGTGCGGAACATGCTGTCTTGCCCACCTGTTCGCCTACGTCACCCCTGATGATGAGGCGCGCTGGAAGCAGGAGGGGCGCAGCGATATCCTTGAGGTGGTGGATGCTGCGGCCACGGTCTGGGCGGGGGACCGCATCGTGTCGCGTTTGGACGGGCAGAGCGCCGCGGCATGCCCGTTCCTGATCCGGCATGATGACCATTGCGCCTGCGGCATTTACACCACGCGGCCCCAGGTGTGCCGTGATTTCAAACCGGGTTCGTCGCGCATTTGTCCGTTGTGGCGGGGGGGTGCTCAATCCATCAACGGTCCTGCCGATACGTAAAACCATGACCCCCATCAGAGGCACCGACGTATCGCTCGCCTTGTCACGGATCTCCATTGATGCCATGGCGCCAGCCGGCAAGATCGAAACGGGCGCCATGAAGATGTCTCTCGATGTCATGCGCGATTCAGGGCAGCAATTGGTCGATATGCTCGAAAGCCTCGGTCAGAACATCAATACCTACGCCTGAAAGATCCATTTTACGGGCGTAATCCGGATGCCCCGCGATCTGATTTTTTAATTTGACAGCTTGGTATGGATATGTTTCTATAAAAAGAAACATGACTGGTGACATGCAATGCACATGACTTCAATCCAAGATTTGGCAGACGTTTTACTTGCCATCAAAGACCGGAAGCTCATGGTGCGTTTCTTAAGCGAGATCATGACCCCGGCCGAAATCGAGACCTTTGCGTTGCGGTGGGAGTCGGTCAAGCTGTTGCACCGCGGTGTGCCGCAACGGGAGATCTCTAAGCGCTTAGGTATCAGCCTGTGCAAGATCACCCGAGGTTCGCGGGAGCTTAAGAAAGACTCATCGGCCATCAAGACGGTCTTAAATCAGTCCGACCTCGCTCAGACTGACGAAAATATGCAAGGAGGAGTTGATGATTAAGGTATTATTGGATGAGAATGAGATCCCCAGGCAGTGGTACAATCTTGCGGCGGACCTGCCCACAGCGATGCTGCCGCCTCTGGGGCCGGACGGCAATCCGGTTACGCCGGATGCCCTGGCCCCGGTTTTTCCCATGAACCTCATCGAGCAGGAGGTCAGTCAGGAACGCTGGATAACGATTCCGGAAGAGGTTCTGGAAATCCTGTACAAATGGCGTCCTTCACCGCTGTGCCGCGCCACGTCGCTGGAAAAAGCTCTGAAAACTCCGGCCCGTATTTATTACAAGAATGAAGGCGTCTCACCGGCCGGCAGCCATAAGCCCAATACGGCCGTTCCCCAGGCCTGGTACAACAAGCAGTTCGGGATTGAGAAGCTGACCACCGAGACCGGCGCCGGCCAGTGGGGCAGCGCGCTGTCGTTCGCCTGCGCGCTTCTTGGGCTCAAGTGCAAGGTCTATATGGTGCGTATCAGCTTCGAGCAGAAACCGTTCCGCAAGCTCATGATGCGGGTATGGGGCGGTGAATGCGTGGCCAGTCCATCCACTCTGACCAAGGCCGGCCGTGACATCCTGGCCAAGGATCCCAATACGCCCGGCAGCTTAGGCATCGCCATCAGCGAGGCCGTCGAGGAGGCCGTGACCGATGCGGGCGGCAAGACGCGTTATTCGCTGGGCAGCGTGCTCAACCATGTCATGCTGCACCAGACCATCATCGGGCTGGAGGCCAAGAAACAACTTGCCAAGATCGGCGAAAACAAGGTCGATATCGTGATCGGGTGCGCCGGCGGCGGCAGCAACTTCGCGGGCATCGCCTTCCCGTTCGTGGCGGACAAGATCAACGGGGCCCAGATCGACATCATTCCGGTCGAGCCTAGCTCATGTCCGACCTTGACCCGCGCGCCGTTCGCCTATGATCACGGCGATGTGGCCAAGATGACCCCACTGTTGCCCATGTATTCCCTGGGCCATGAATTCGTTTCGCCGCCGATCCATGCCGGGGGTCTGCGTTATCACGGCATGGCGCCCTTGGTAAGCCAAGCCGCGGTGGAAGGCCTCATTACGCCGCGGGCGGTTGACCAGCTGCACTGCTATGAGAGCGCTCTAATGTGGGCGCGCACCGAGGGTTTCATCCCGGCGCCGGAAACAAGCCATGCCATCGCGGCGGTCGTGGAAGAGGCCATCAAGGCCCGTGAGGAAGGCAAAGAAAAGGTTATCCTCTTCAACTGGAGCGGACACGGACTGATGGATCTGCTGGGGTATGACGCCTTCATGAGCGGTAAGCTCGGCAATTACCCGCTGCCCGAGGAAGAGCTCCAGCGTTCGATCAAATCCATCGAGGGACTTCCGAAAGCCGAGGCCAGGAAAACCGGACGGTGGTAGAAGTGTCCGAAAACTATGATACGCTGGAAGCGAGATGCCCCATGCTGGGGCATCTCGTCTCCTTTCGCTATTGCCGGAGCTTGGACAGGCTGCCCTGCCGGCGCTTGATGCAATGTTGGTCCAGTCAGATCGATGTGCGCGCCTACCTGGAAGGCCGTTATAGCGCGCAGGAGATCGCCGCCATCCTCGCGCCACCGCCGCCGAAGATCAACCAGCTTCTCGAACTGGTCAGAAAGGCCAAGGGAGATGCGCTCTAAACCGGCGGGTTAATCCTTTTTAATGCTGAAGAGTTTTTCCAGTTTGAGGGATTTGAAGATCTCAAGCAAATTGGCATGCATGCCCCTGATTGCAAAGGTGGCGTTATTCTTGTTGAGTTCCTTGTACAGGTACAGGATCTTGCCGATGCCCGAAGATCCCATGACCGGGACCTCTTTGAGGTTGAGGATCACGCTTTTGGGGCGCAGCTTGACGATCTTGGCCATCTCCACCTGAAGCTTTTCAGCCGCGAAATTATCGATCTCGCCCGATATTTCGGCGATCACCTCACAATCCTTTTGTTTTATGATAACGTCCATAGTATTCCTCAATGGGAGATTTGTATTGGGGTATTCTTGTCGAGCAAGGTATCCAACAGCAGATCGAGAACCCCCTCGAGTTCCTCATTCGTAATGCGTGACCCGGCCAAGATCATGGTCGTACTGTTGATGACCAGACTGATGAAGATCCGGGCATATACCTCGGGTTCATATTTCAGGACGATCTGGCCGTCCTTGGCCGCCCGCTTGATATCCTTGGTGATGTAGGTCATGAGCACCTTGTCGAACTGGGCGACGTAAGCGCTGATCCTGGGATCGTTGACCGTGGAGGCGATAACCCAGAGCTTGGCCATATAGGTGTGGCTCTTCTCGTACAGGAGGTTGTTGAGCTGCATCAGGGTTTGACGGTAGTGGGCATAAAAGTCGCCTTCGGTGGTCCAAAGCTGGGTGAAGACTTCCATAATGAAGCTGAAGCTGTCTTCGAGCACGGCAATGAACAGTTCCATCTTGCTCTTGAAGTGCATGTAGATCGTCGGTTCGGTGATGCCGGCCGCCGCGGCGATCTTGGCCGTGGTGGCATTCTCGTAGCTCTCCTCGGCAAAAACGCGTTGGGCGGTGAGTAGGATCTGGCGCCGGCGATCCGAAGCGCGCATGCGTTTGCCTTTGGGCGACGGTTCACGCGCGGCGTTTTTTTCCTTTACGGTCTCAAGCCTTTTGCTCATAGCGATATCTCATGTCCACGATAACTATTATTATAAGACACTTTTCCCTAACATAGATGCACCCGGTATGGCAACGTGTTGTTCAGATCATGGATGATTTATATTAATAATCACTAATAATAGTGTTGACTATGTTATATGCTCTGTGGTAGGGATATGCAGGCTTGCAGGAATGGGAACTAAGCGGCAGCCTGGGGATTCTAATACGGTTTTTCCCGAAGCGATTGGGGATGCCATGTTTATCATGAGGTGGCTTACGAGTCTTACGGGGAATAGCGGTCGGGATCATCCGGGCACTTTTTTCAGCGGACCATTTTGCAGGTAATACATACTGTAGAGGAGGTAGTATGAACAGGGTGAGGGTGCTCCTGGCGGCACTGGTTTTCGTGGGGCTGATGTCCCATGCGGTTTGGGCCGATGTCGTACCGGGCGATGTGATCAATTCCGCCAATTATCAAAAGATCGAAGGGTTGGTGCCTGACTATGTCCTGGACTGGGTCAAGAAGGGCGATCTGACCATGAAGATCGGCAAGCTTAATGTCAATCCTAAAGAGTTCTGGCCGCAGGTAGTCAAGGATAACTGGCAGTCCAATATCGGCAAATACAAGATTTCCGACAACCATACCATCGTGGACGCCGCCACGGGCAAACCCGCACAGAACATCAAAGGCTTGCCGTTTCCGGAGCCCGACACCAAAGACCCCAAGGTAGGGGTCATGCTCATGTGGAACCAGAAGTTCCTCGAATACTATGTCAAGGGCCCCACGCAGTACACCCTGAACTGGTATTCCATTGGGCGCCGGGGATTGGAAAAGAACTTCCTCCTGGACAGCTATATGATGCAGGCCGAACCGGATTCCCAGTATGACTTCCTGGAGCTCTCGGTCTTCAAATCGCCCATGAGCGTCGCCGGCGTCGGTACGCTGGCGTTCTACTGCCTTGACACGACCAAGGAAGGCCTCCGTTTCGCCTATACCCCTGAGCTGCGCAAGATCCGCCGTATGGCCGTGCGCATGGCGGGTTCCGACACGGTTATGGGCTTCGATTCGGCCCCGGATGACTTCTGGTCCGGCGGAGAGCGCGATGCCATGAACATGTCCAATTACCGCTTCATCGAGGAAAAGGATGCCCTGGTGCCGTATGTATGCGCCGATCCAGAGAAGCTCGTGCGCGCCTCCAACGGCGCCTTGCAGGGTGGCTTTTCCGTATCCGGGCGCAAGCTGACCATGGGCTACGAAGACAAGAACTGGAAAGGCGCGCCCTGGCATCTGACCAACATCATCTGGATCAAATCCCGGGTCTACGTAATCGAATCCAAAGACAAAAGCCCCAACTACAACTACGGTACCGTCCAGGGTTGGGTCGAGAAGGGGACCTTCGTACCCAGCTACAAGCGTAACACGGATGTAAACGGCAAATACTGGAAGGGCAACTACTACTGCGGCGTGCCCATGCAGTCCGCGGACGGCAAGTTCAAGATCATCTACAAGTTCGGCAACGTCATGGTGGACTCCCGTCGCGATCATGGTTCGGCCTATTGCGATATCTTCCGCGAAGGTGGCCTGTGCTACTTTGAATATAATTCCATCAACAAGAGCCTGTTCACCAGAGCGGGGTTTGAGAAGTTCGCCAAATAGAAGATTGGTTGTTTGTTGAATGATCCGCAAGGGGATCCGTGGACTCCCCTTGCGGGAGAAACCATCCGGATTAGACGTTCTCTTGTCCGAAGGGTTCATGGGGTATGCGCTGCTTCCCTGATATGATGTATTTTCGGGATAGTTGGATAGTTGCGTAGTAATTCAAGAGGAATCGGTGAGGAGGTGTTGTATGGGGAATATGAGGATTGCGGCTACCATACTGGCGGTGGCTCTGCAAGTCATCATGTTCGGGTTGCCGACGGGCGCACGGGCCGCGAATACCTTCGGGGTCGACCTGTTCGCGGCCGCGGTGACAAATGATACTACGTTTATCATCGTAGGTGATCGCGGCAAGATATTTATATCTGAAAATGCCGGCGCGACCTTTGCCCCGGTAGAGAGCAAGACCCTGGCATCCCTGGCGGCGGTGTGTTTCCCGAGCGCCTCGCAGGGTTGGATCGTTGGACAGGGCGGGGTGGTGCTGCATTCGGCCGACGGAGGCAAATCCTGGAGCGCCCAGAATTCCGGCGTCACTCGCTATCTCATGGATGTGGATTTCGTGGACGATATGCACGGCTGCGCCGTGGGCGCCAATTCCACGGTGATCGTCACCTCGGACGGCGGCAAGACCTGGACGCCGTCAACATTCACCATAACCAAGGATGTGGGCGGCGAGTACAATCTTTTTGCGGTCAAGCTGCTGGGGCCGCAAAGCCTGTGCATGACAGGCGACATGGGACGGGTTTTCCTCTCCGCGGATTTCGGCAAGACCTGGAGCGAAGCCCAGACCCCCCTGTATGATCAGACCACCGGCGAAGGCCGTACCTTGTATGCGATCGACGCCTACGCCGCTACGCTCTTCGCCATCGGCATCGACGGAACCTTGATCACCTCGAAGGACGCCGGCAAGACCTGGACCGAAGCCGAATCAGGCAAAAAAGAGCCGGATTATTTCTGTCTGGCCCTGACGCCGTCATTCGGTCTGGCCGTCGGATCGGGCGGCAATGTCTTGCAAAGCGAAGACGGCGGCGCCTCGTGGCGCACCGTGCGCGTGCCCGAGAAGATCTACCGGGCATGGCTGTGCGGAGTCGCCCTGAAGCAATCGTCCAAGGGTGATGTGGTCGGGCTGGTCGTGGGCCAGTACGGCACGCTTGGTATCGTAAAAAATGCCACGCTGACATGGCGCTAGGTCAAGGCAAGGGGAGGTTGTCATGAAAACGGATATGGAAACGAAGGTGGGCGTGGATGTCAGACTCGTGCTGCGTCACCGCGTACCGGCCTTGATCTTGATACTGGTCTTAAGCGCCGTTGTGGGATTCGGCTTGAAGAATCTGAAGATGTCCGCCGACCCATTGGCATCGTTGTATGCCCAGGGACACCCCTATGCGGCTACGCTCAAGGCCATCAAGAACTTTACCCCTGAGGCGCGTATGCTGGTCTGTATCGTGGATGTCAAACACGGGGATATCTACAATACCGCTACGCTGAAAAAGATCGACAGCATCACCAAAGGCCTGGTGGATATCGAAAGCCTGATGCCTGGTGGGATCATATCTCTGACCAAAGGCATGATGCACTATTACAACAGCACGCAGGGCCTGAACATCGAATCGGTCCTGGGAACACAGTGGCCTGAAACGCCCGAGGAATTCGCGGCCCTCAAGCGCCGCGTGGCCATCAACCCCATGGGCCCGGGCAAGTATGTGGCCTATGACGGCACGGCGGTCATGATCACGGCCAAACTCGCGGACATTAACCAGATCGCCCGGCAGGCCTATGACGAACTGCCGGAAAAATCTCGTCCGCCTTTCGAGAAATTCAAGGCCGCCCAGGCGTCCCGGTTCAACGCCAAACTGGTCAAGGCCCTGGAGGCCTTGAAGGCTAAGGAAGATGACGCAAACCACACGCTGTATTTCATGGGTCAGGAGGTGCTGACGCACCAGATGACCCAGATGGGCGCCACGCATATCGGGGCCGCGGCCGGGATTATGTGCGTTATCCTGATTGTCGGGCTGTTTTTCCTCTTCCGATCCTTGGCCGGTGTGATCACGCCGCTGATCGCCATGGGCATCGCCGTGATATGGTCTTTGGGCCTCTACGGATGGACCGGTATTGAGCTCAACCCGCTCATGGTGCTCTTTCCGCTGATCCTGGGGCTCTTGACCGTGGCGGTCTGCGTCCCCGTGCTCTCTGCCTATCACCGGGCCTATCAGTCCCAGAACGATAAGGAAAAGGCCGTCCTGGAGGCCTTGGGACAAGCGGCGGCGCGTGGGGTCATCTTAAGCGCCGGCGTCATTGTGGCCGGCATGTACGTCGCCCCTGTGGCGGTGATGAAGGCCTTGGGTCTCATGGGTCTCTTCTGGGCCGTGGGTGCCTATGTGGCCGTGCTGCTCTTGACACCGCTTTTACTCGTTTTTCTTCCGGCTCCCACGAAGGCCGCCGGTGCCGTGGGTATGGAAGCGACCGTAATGGACAAGGCCGCCGGCCGATGGAAGCTCGCTGCCCTGAGTTTGGGTATCGTGGTGCTGGTCGTGGGCTCTTTTGTATATACCCGCCTGGAGATCGGCGGCAATGTACCGGGCACCGACTATATCCGCGCCTCGCACCCCTGGAATAAGTGCTTCAACCTGCTGGCGAAGAAGTTCATGGGGCCCCAGCAGCTCTTGGTGTATGTCAAGGCCGACAAACCCGGCGGGCTGGTTGAACCCGAGGCCATGAACGCCATCGGCGATTTTTCGAGTTACCTGGTCAACGAATGCGGCGCGCGCGAGAGTATCGCCTATGACATGATGATCAAGATGTGCCGCTGGACCCTTATGGACGGCAACCCCAAGTGGATGACCCTGCCCTTAACCAGGCCGGAGATTGAAGGTCTGGCCGGCACGGTCTATGAGCAGGGTGGGGTAGAGGACTTCATCGATCCTACCTTTACGCAGGGCACGATTTCGCCCTTTTTCCCCAACCGCGACAGCCGCAGCATCGATACCTATGCCGAGAAGATGCAGGCCTATATCGACCAGCATCCCGTTAAAGGTCTCACCTTCTCGCTGGGCGGCGGTCTCTTGGGCATGACCAAGCCCCAGAACGACGCCACGCGGTTGTCGTATCCTCGAGTAATATTCACGAGCCTGTTCATCGTGCTGGTTCTGGGAACCCTGGTATGGCGTTCGCCTTTGAAAGGCTTGGGTCTCACGCTGTCAATCGGCGTCGCCCAGGCCTTGCTCTGGATCGTCATGCTCATCGCGGGCATGCCGGTCAGCCTGGCGGTTATTAGCGTAGTAGCCCCGGCCATGGCCTTATGCTTTATCCATGGCTCGGCACTCATCGATTCCACCCCGTCCGGGAGCGCGACGGGCATGGGACTGCTGGTCTTCGCCGCCAGCCTGCCGTTCTTCTTTATCGGCATGAAGTTCCAGGCCGTCATGCTGCTCATGTTCGGACTTATGGCCGCGCTGCAAACGATTACGGGGCTTATGATCATCCCGGCGCTTACGGGCCGGAGGAAGCCATAATGGCGAATGCACGCATGAAAACTGTCAAGAAATATGAGGAGGAAGCAAACATGGGAAACAAGAAGAAGATCTGCATCACCGGCGTAACGGGCTCCATGGGATCGGCCGGGTTGAAGGAGCTTATCAAGCATCGCGATAAGTTCGACATCACCTGCCTGGTGCTGCCTACCAAGCAGGAAAAGAAAAAGATCATGCCGTATTTCGGCGAACGCGGCATCCGCATCGTCTTCGGCGATCTGATCAATTACGAGGACGTGCTGAGCTTCGTGGACGGCGCGGACTATGTGCTGCACATCGCCGCCGTGATCCCGCCCAAGGCCGACCACGACCCGGATTACGCTTATAAGGTCAATGTCGGGGGCACCGCCAATATCATCAAGGCCATCAAGGCCCAGAGCGACCCCGACAAGGTCAAGCTTTTGTACATCGGTTCGGTGGCCGAGACCGGCGACCGTCTGCCGCCCTTGCATATGGGGCGCACCGGCGACCCCATTTTCCCCAGCTCTTTCGATGCCTACGGCCTGTCCAAGATCGGCGCCGAGAGGCTGGTGATCGAGTCCGGACTGAAGCACTGGGTCTCTTTCCGCCAGACCTACATCGCGATTCCGGACGCCATGAGCCTGATGGACGGCATCATGTACCACCAGCCCATTCAGACCTGCATCGAATTCTGCCCCCCCAAAAACGCCGGCGTGCTGCTGGAAAAGCTCTGCCTGGACGGCCTGCCGGAAGACTTCTGGCGCCGCATCTACAATATCGGCGGCGGTCCGTCCTGCCGCATCGTATACTCCGAATACATGGCGCGCATGATGGAACTCCTGGGCATGGGCGATTACACGCGCATTATGGAGCGTAATTGGTTCGCGCTCAGGAATTTTCATTGCCAGTGGTATGAGGACTCGCACGTGCTCAACGACTATCTGCCGTTCTGGGTGGAGACCGCCGAGGACTATTACCGCCAGGTTAAGGAGTGCGCCCCCTGGTATGTCAAGATGGCCGGCCTGCCGGTGATCAAGGACATGATCCCCATGCCGCTGGTCAAGATCTTCGTCATGGGCATGATGGCCAACCGTAAGGGCGACGGCACCATGTTCTGGATCAAGCGCAATGTCCAGAACCGCATCAGCGCCTTTTACGGATCCAGGAAAGCCTATGAAAACATCCCGCCCTGGGGCGTGGACATGCCGCCCATGCCTACGGCCGACAACTATGTGCGGCTGTCGCACGGTTATGACGAGAGCAAGCCCAAGAGCGAGCTGGACATCAAGGATATGCAGGAAGCAGCCGCTTTCCGCGGCGGAAAGTGCCTGAGCCGGAGCATGACCAAGGGCGACCTGACCACCAAGCTCAAGTGGCGCTGCGCCTTCGGGCATGAGTTCGAGGCCAGTCCGACCCTGGTACTGCTGGGCGGCTACTGGTGCCCCGAGTGCGAGGCCCCGGGCTGGAACAATGACGAGATCGCCAGGAAGAACCCCTTCTTCGCCCAAGTCTGGTATAATACCCATGATAAGGATGAAAACAATTTTTATCCGGCTGAGTGCGTCTATGATTGCGTGTCCGGCGGCAAAGAAAAGGAAGTCTTCAAACGCACGAAGAACGCCGGGGAAAGCTTGAGCGTCACTATCTTCGGTTCACAAGCATTGCATGGTTAAATTTTGAGGAGGTTTAAGGGAATGAAGATCAAGAAGCAAGGCATCATCATGATGGTCGTCGCAATCACATGTGCCTATCCCAGTGCGGCTTTGGCCCTTCTGAGCGACCAGGAATCGGGCAAGTGGAGCCTGAACGGTCAATTCAAAACCGGTTTATCCGTGCGGACCGAGGACGAACCGCCCAACACGCCCATCCCCTATGAAAAAGGCAACGTCACCAGCCAGCGCAATCTTCTGATGCTGGAATGGAAACATGACCTGGGCGAACGCTTGTTCGGGATCAAGACCGAATACTACATCAAAGGCCGGGCCTTCTACGACGGGGCCTGGGACTACGGGCCAAAGCAGATGAGCTCTGACGATTTCCGCAGCGGTTACGTTCTGAACTGCCGCGAATTAGTGGATGATCGGCATGAGATCAACAAATACAAGAAAAAGTACGAAATTTTCAATGCATATGTCGACCTGACTAGAGGGCCGGCCTTTTTCCGTTTAGGGCGACAGGTCCTGTCCTGGGGCGAGATGAGCACCATCCGCATCCTGGACGGCTGCAATCCCATGGATACCTCATCCCTGGCCGTGGACATGTCCGAACGCCTCATCCCCTTATGGATGGTGCGCGGCAACCTGGCCTTTGACAGTGTAGGGCCGTTCGAGTCCTTGTCCATCGGCGGCTACTACGTGCCGGGTAAAATCGACAATACCTATGAAGAAACCATGATCGACGGTTCGCCCATCATCCCGCCCATTGGCCGTGATACCGAGGCCGAACTGGCTTTACCCTTCTCCATGTCCACCATCAAGCAGTTCATCGATCAAGAGGATAGCAAGATCGACAAGGACCGCTTCGGCCTCAAATTGGGCGTCATGTACAAGGGTGTGGACTTGAATCTCGCTTATTACCGCATGTATTCCGATCGGCCGGTACCACAATTAAAAGATGAATATATTCAGCCTATGGTGGTCAATCCGCTGAATATAAATATACACAACCCCATGTCTTCAGTCCTGGGGTCCCAGTTGCTGGTCGTGGAGAAAACCCGTGATACCGTGGACGTGTTCGGCGGCAGCTTGAACAAAAATATCGAAGCCATCAATACCGTGTTGCGCGCCGAAGGGGCCTATTTCAAGGATGTGCCCATGCAGTCGCCGGGAACCTTGATGGATGTGGTCAATGCACTCGAACCCCATGTTACGATCACTAACTTAAACGAGACGCTCGATCAACTCCTCGGGGTCTTCCCCTTGGGGCCGATTGCCACCCAGACGTTCCCTTACGTGGTGGGCGAAATCCCCAAGTATGACTTGATCAAGTATGGTATCGGTCTGGACAAGTGGATCAATATTCCGTTGTTGAGCAGGAGCGACTTCCTCTTCACCTTTGAGTACGTGGGTACCAAGATCCAGGATTTTCAGAAGAAGGCCATCATCAATCCCTGGTATGAGCCGTGGGACAAGGATAAAGACGCCAACTGGGATCCAACCTATGTATCGGAATACAACAACACCTTTATCCTGGTCAGTCGCGGCAGTTATCTGAACGGCAATTTGAATCCGCAGTGCGTGGCGATGTATGAGGTGGAACCCAAGGCCCTGGTTTTGATCCCGTCGCTCAAATATGCCTATAATAAATTTAACTTCGATCTTTCCTATTTTATGACCGAGGCCAAGGACGCCGAGGATCTGGGGATGCTCGATAAATACGACGAGGTGACCTTCAGCGTCACGTACAGCTTCTAGGGAATCCGAAACCCGCGTGGAAAAGGAGAATGATATGAAAAACGGTATGAATAAGACGAGATGGATCTTGATCTTATGCCTGTTGGCGGCCTTCGCCCTCACGGGCTGTGGATTTTTTGCGCAGGATGAGGACGAGGAGTCGAGTGTAGCGCAGCTCGAGGAGGTGTACGATATCGGGAGCCCGGTGCCTGCGATAGGGTTTGGTCAGTCGCAGGCGATCACGCTGT
>JBDKSM010000198.1:0-45184 GCA_039680665.1 Syntrophaceae bacterium
ATCGTGGTGAAACGCGCTTGACGCCGCTTTCTGCCTTAAGCAGTCAGAAGCATCAAGGAATCTGTCTTCACGCGCGTTTCCTCTTGCGGTTATCGATAGATCGCGCCGGGAGATTCTCTACGGAGAGTGCGTGCCGTACGCAGTCTTTAGCATGAATAAATTCGAAATGCAAAAAACAAGACCTGACCCCCGGAGTTCCCAATAGGCTTATATCACCTAAAATGCCTTCTCCATAACCTTGGCCATGGCCCTAATGCAAAAACGCATTCCCGAACCATCTTTCTTCCGTCTATATTTGCCGAAACCCGACTAATACGACTAAGTATTTGTGGCCGGTAGGGTGCATATAACTCGATAATACATTTATGATAGGCATTAGATACCATTACGGCAACACCTCTGTCTGCAGCCGCTTTTGCACATTTGGCTAGGCGCTCTTGATCGCACCAAGAGAAATTCCTCTCATTATATCTACGGAAGGAATTGTTCTCATGCGAAACAGTATATGTAGGATCGCAATAAACCACATCACCCGACTGGGCCAAATCGAGGATGGATTGGAAATCACAAGATAACAGCTTGGCTGACCGAAGAGCTCTGGATGCTTTTTCTAGTACCTTATCACGCCATAAAATCTCTGGTGTGCGTGCTCCTCCTCCAAAAGGTACATTGAATTTACCATTTTTATTTAAACGATATATTCCGCCAAATGCCGTGCGGTTCAGGTATAGGAACCTTGCTGCTCTCTTAATGGCATCATTAGGCTCCTCGTCCCGAATATTGTAATAGTCCTCCAGGTTAACAGGCAGTTCCTTGAGTAGGGTTATCACTTCCTCATTATTATCTCTAACCTGTAAATATGTGTTCACAAGATCACAATTCACATCTGAGAGTACCGCATTGATTGGCTGGAGAAAAAAAAAGACCGCCCCTCCACCAAGAAACGGTTCATAATACGTGGTTCGTAGGCATTCTTTAATACATGATGACACTTTAGATGCAATCCACCGTTTGCCTCCTGGCCATTTCAAGAATGGCTGGATTGTAATGTCATTTTTTTTAGGGATTGTGCTCATTATAATTATGTCACTTTAACCCTTACATCTCTTCTGATCATATCCTAAATTTTTATCCTAAAACAGAAAAAGAGAAACCGAACGCGGGCCCAATCGAATCAACATTCACCGGTTCAGATTGCTGAATTTTTCGCCGTGAAACATGGAAGCAAACGACACCTGGTTGCCCTAGCACCACGGGCACAAGCGATGATGCGAGGATCAGCGGTTTTGGGCCATCCGGTACAAGTATAACATCACCAAGTTGGTTAAATTCACGTACAACTCCAGCAATTCGGCTATATGTATAGGCGAAATCTCGCATGTCCACGGTAAAAACGTGGTCTGCAGCTGATAAAATATCCTTGTTATCATGCACAACTCGATCAACATAATCAGCTCGTGTGCCAGGCGATGCGTAGAAACAAACAAGTTTCGTTGGATCAAGGACACTCCATATTGCATGAGACCTTATTTTATCGAATCCCAATCCGAAGAAGTGCGTCCGGCTTCTCGGATTGAGATTTGGCTTCCCACTAAATACCTTAAAATCTTCAACTCCTGCTGTTGGGTATTCAGTTTCTGGGTACGCCCCAGGTGTGTACCAAAAGTACAGCTTATCACATGCACGAACTATCCTTGAGAGCACAACAGGTAAAATACAGTACCAAGACCGTGGCATACTTGAGTAGTCCACATGCACCTCTACAGGCGTCACTCCGCTTTCATCCACACGTTTTTTAACAGCATTCTTTACTATATCTAAAGCATGCTCATCATCCTTTGGAATCACTACAGGCAAATCATTTTTTTCATAAAATGAATTATTCATTGGACGACTTAAGGCTTGCTGGTATGCAGCAAATCCAAGGATTAGATAAGCATTTCTTTCACTATTAGGAAGTTCAGACAATGTTTGCCGAATCCAGTCACTACTCCGAGACTCGTAGCCACTTACTCCAACCATTAGGCGATTTGTATCGAATGAAACACATTGGTCCAGCCACTCCCTGTGCTTCCAAGAAGTGATATGCCTAAGATCGAAGGATTTATTGCTGAGAGTCTTCATCAAATGGTAACTCCAATTGATCTAGGGCATGCTTAACCTGTTTTCTTCCTAAGGGAGCGCCTAGCGATAATTCAGCTTTAGTTATCATACCGTTCTTCGGACGAAGCCGTGGTGGAGCTCCACCCTCTCTTAACGGGAGCCAGAAGTAAACTCCTAATAGGTACGACAGTCGAAGAGAAGAGTCCTGAGTAACAGAATATAGGAAGCTATTCTCATCAGTCTTAATAAAGCAATAAGCTATTCCTAACTGTAGTGCTTTGAGAAAATAGTCCTTATTCAGAAAATCATCGCTTACACTGAAGCCGCATCCCACGAATTTCATGGCTTGACCGTGGACCTTGTCCTGAAGCTCATTGCCTATTGCGTCAACCAAACCACTGAGGAATAAACCATATTCGGGATAACCTTCCACCGCCGTATGCATGTCAGAACAAAATCGAGTAACTGCACGGTGCTGTTCTTTGGGGGTAAGATGTGCCTTACACGCAGCGTTCACTATTGCATTCATGACTTGAATGAATCGTCTAGGGTTGCCATCTGCAATTCGTCGAATTGTTTTTGCCCCAGCGAACCATCCGGGAGTCCTGTTCCCTTTTGAGTTCTCATGCCGCATTTTGCGAACATAATAAAGTGGTGCGAACTTCTTGAGGTAAGCATGCTTCAGCTTTTCTGGTTCTTCAATAAGCTCATCTATTCTGTTCCTGCGCTGTTCTGAAAGCGCACCTCTTATGCCAGACATTATAACATCTTCTGTTGCTTCTAGTTCTCCCATTTCTGCACGATAGTAATCTACGAGATCATCATTATGACCTTCTTTACCGAGAAAACTTTCAAGTGTCACATCGTCTGACTCGATGCCACATCGCCTTAATCGAGAATTACAAACATAATTTGTCAAAGAAACGAAGTCATAGGATTCAGGGTCAAGATCGACTTGTCGATAGTTAAAATCACTTCCATGTGGTTCTAAAAATATTCCTGGCTGGTTTGTAGCAAGAGTACTATGCTTATAAGGAAGTGTCGCCATTTTTACAACGAGTGGCCGTTGTTCAGCCCTCATAAAGGTATTTATACACTGGATACAACTCTCGTCCAAGAATTCTGCCTCATCAATACAGACAAGCCAGTGTGTATCAGTTAGATCAACGCCAAGAATTTTCTCTATGCCTCTTAAAGCGTTCTTAATTGGTAATAATATGGGCTGCGCCAGAAGTTCGATTTCGGTGGCTTGCATAATGTCATTACGGCTGAAAATAGAGCTAAAGCATTGTACCACATTCCCTTTCATTTCAATTATGGTTGCAGGGAGATCTTCTCTATCGGCGAACCATATCTTGGAAAGATATGAGCACAAGTTAAATTCTACTTCCGCCCTAAGCTTTTTATCTAAGAATATGTCATTTAAAACTTCGCTCAGTTCTGAGAGGAACGCGTGAATAGCAGAGCAGTTAAAAGCATACTGGAAAAATATCACCTTATCCTGATGTTTCACTCTCTGACCAGGAAGTGACGACATAAACTCAAGGTTCATTGGCACGTAAAAACCAATGTATCGTCTTGAAGTTACATGTTGCTTGGCGATATCATAATTCAGATGCTTCAGGTTCGAATAAGTTAGCATCTTAAGTAATGCGGTTTTCCCACTTCCCCTTGTTCCGATAAGAATTTCATTTTCCTCATTAAAGAGAGACCAAAAGAATGATGTAGGATAGAACTCAAGCTGACTTTTAGTAGCGTCATATGCCCGGAATTGGGAATCATGAAAGGGATTTGGGCCGCTGTACTCAAAAAGCTTGTCACTGAGACGATCTTGCATTTCCATAGCTCCTTACCATCACAGAGTTTGGGAACTCCCCGATATTCTTCATACCGAGTCTAGATAAATTTGTTCGAAGCATATCATTAAGTTCTTTGAACGACATGCACTGAAGCGACAGCGGAAGATCATCGTATTGAGGCAACTCGAAGATTTGTTCCCCACTCCCAGTTATACATGAATCAATAACCCCTTTTATATCATCCTCCCTTCGTTTAAAATCATATACATCAGCGAATCTTCGTTCTGCATCTAAAGGGACGCAGGGGGTATAGCATACTGATTGCCATCCTACTGCACTTGAGTATTGAAAACTTTTTACGCGGCCAACTGCTGCCCTGTTTTTAAGTCGCTTCTCAAGTGAAACAATATGAAAGAGATTTGGGATTTCACCTTTACACCGGTGCTGCTCGTTTACAGCGAGGCTCCCCGCACAAAGTAACGTAACTGGAGAAACCCATCCTGTGCGCATTTCTGTGAATAGTATGGGATGATGTCGGTGACCGTGGCAAACCAAGTCTACTCCTGATTTTCCTATTAGATCGATCAGGAAGGCGCCCTCTTCCAGACAAGAGATGTCCTCCACTTCAA
Organism: Syntrophaceae bacterium; assembly: GCA_039680665.1. GTDB lineage: Bacteria > Desulfobacterota > Desulfomonilia > UBA1062 > UBA1062 > JAKQBR01. The sequence goes on from JBDKSM010000198.1 coordinate 4,532, forward strand.
ATGGGTAGCAATAGTTGTATGGGTGGTGATGCAGAAGCATGACATGCCATTTGTCTGATTCGAGAGAGTGTCCTAAATGCTGCTCTATCCATACCCGATGCTGATCCCCGAGTTTACCGTGTTTGTATTCTTGATCATGAGAGCAATAGTAACCGGAATTCACTACATAAATACGAAGTCCTTCGGCTTCAACAAGTCCGCAGCCAGGCACCGGTCCCTTATCTTTATAATGAAATTTAGGCAGTACAATGTCACCAACTGAAGCGCCAACTTTTAAGTAAAGATCTTTTATGTCAGGTGTTGATGATTCCGCCGGTATACGAGAAATATGCCAGTCAACATCGTGATTACCATATGTATATATGACCCTTGATGAGCACACATCGAGGCTTACGGCAATATCGTTTAGAGTCGATAGACAACCCACGAACTCCTCCGGACTACCCTTAGAAGTTAGATCGCCTGAAACTAAAATTGCATCTATATTTTCTTTGGCTGCAACTTTTACCAGGCTTTCTTTCATTGAGACAGCACCTGACATAACACCAGGAGGGGGATCATTGGAAGGCGCGAATTCCTTGCACACCGAGAGGGCTCCGAAATGCAAATCACTAAGTATCAGAAATGTCATTGGTCGTGGTTGATCATGTTCCATCATCTTTATAACTCCAGCGATTTGGAGGATCCAAAGGTCAGATTTTTCATATTTACAAAACTATCTATTCCTCCCTGTGAGGAGCACAATGTTAGGTCTTGATTCTTAAATATCAAGCGAGTGCTCACTTGGGACACTCTCTGAGGAGAGATAATCATGCCAATATCATGTGCACCCCTTATGTTAAGACTCTTCATCCCAAAAATATCCTCCTGCTTCTTACTTAATGATTCCAGTTTGAAGTTCATAAAAGTCACAACAAATACATTGTACTGAATTGACAAAATTCTCAACATTTAATAAAAAAGGTCGCGCTAATTTGCCCATGATCGCGTTTGAACAAAGCAGCCTGTACCATTCTCTATTCCACCCTGATATCGTGCTTGTGGACCAAATAATCGCCCAATTTCCCTCCTGCTCCCTGACCTTGAAAACGTACCTTTCCTCCTCTGTTTACTCGTGGTTGTCTTTCATGGGGACAAGATCGGAAGCGGCCGGGTTCATCGGCTTTCTTGCGATCATGTCACCATCCTTCACCCCCTTTGTGATCAAAGGGGGCCGGGGGGATCTGAGTTTCTATCGCTACTCTGAATCTTCTTCTGGTTTCTCGGTGGGTTCGTCCACAAATTCGTCGGTCGGTTCGCTGACGGATTCGTCGATCGATTCTTGGATGGGTGTGTCTATCGGTTCGTCCGTGGGTTCGTCGGTGATGTATTTGGTGAAGTCCACGATGCGTTCGCCGTCGCTGTCGCGCAGGCGTAACGTGCGTACGCCCTGGGCCGAGCGGCCGGTGGTACGGATCTGGTCCACGGGCACGCGGATGATCTGGCCGGAGTTGGAGATGACGATGAGCTCGTCGGTGGCCTTGACCATGCGGATGCCGACCAGGTCGCCGGTCTTGTCGGTGATCTGGGCCGTGATGACGCCGCGGCCGGCGCGGTTCTGGACCGGGTACATGGCCACGGGGGTCTTCTTGGCGTAGCCGTTGGCGGTCAGGTTGATGACGAAGTCGTCGGGGGACTGGACCACGTCCATGCCGATGACGATCTCTTGCGGGTCGAGCTTGATGGCGCGCACGCCCTGGGCCTGGCGGCCCATGACGCGTACGTCCTTGGCCGGGAAGCAGATGGCCTTGCCGGCGGACGAGGCCACGACGATGTTATCGCGGGCGTTGATCAGGCGGGCGGAGACCAGCTGGTCGCTCGGGTCCAGCGTACAGGCGATGATGCCGGTCTTGAGGATATTGGCGAAATCCTTGAGCTGCACGCGTTTGATGTTGGCCTTGGCGGTGACCATGACCACGGCGGCGCTGGCGGTGATGTCCGGGGCCACCATAATGGCGCAGATGCGCTCTTCCTTCTGGATGGGACGAATATTGTTGATGGTCATGCCCTTGGTGGCGCGGTCGCGCTCCGGGATCTCGTAGACCTTGGTCTGGTAGACGCGGCCCTTATTGGTGAAGTAGAGGATATTGGCGTGCGTGGAGGCGATGAAGACATGCTCCAGGAAATCCTCCTCGGTGGTGGCGCCGCCCTTGACGCCCACGCCGCCGCGGTTCTGGGTGCGGTAGGAGATAAGCTCGGAGCGCTTGATATAGCCCTTGCGCGTGATGGTGACCACCATCTTTTCATCCGGGATGAGGTCTTCCATGTTGAAGTCGGCCACGGTGGTGTAGTCGATCGTGGTCTTGCGCGGGTCGCTGTACTTGCCTTTTATTTCCACCAGCTCGGCGCGGATGACCTTGAAGAGCTCTTCGCGGTCGGCCAGAATCTTTTCCAGGCGGGCAATCTCGGTTAAGAGCTCCTGGTATTCCTGCAAGAGCTTGTCGCGTTCCAGGCCGGTCAGGCGCTGCAAGCGCATGTCCAGGATGGCCTGGGCCTGGATCTCGGAGAAATCGAAGCGCTGCATCAGGTTAAAACGGGCGTCCACGGGGGTGGCCGAGGCCTTGATCAGGGCCACGACCTCGTCGATGAACTCCAGGGCCTTCAAGAGTCCTTCCAGGATATGGACGCGGGCCTTGGCCTTAGCCAGCTCGAAGATGGAGCGGCGGGTGACGACCTCTTCACGGAAGTCCAGGAAGGCCTGCAGGAACTCCTGCAGATTCATGGTGCGCGGGCGTCCGTTGTGGATGGCCAGCATGTTCATGGAGAACGAGGTCTGCAGGTTGGTGAGCTTGAAAAGCTGGTTCTGCAGCACCACGGCCTGGGCGCTCTTCTTGAGCTCGATGACCACGCGCATGCCGTCCTTGTCGGATTCATCGCGCAGCGCGGACACGTCCTCGATCTTCTTTTCCTGTACCAGGATCGCAATGCGTTCAATGAGCTCGGCCTTGTTGACCGTATAGGGCAGCTCGTCGATGATAATGCGCTCGCGGCCCTTTTCCTCTTCGATGTGCACCTTGCCGCGCAGCGTAATGATGCCCCGGCCGGTGGTGTAGCCCCGCTGCAGCTCGGTGCCGGCATAGACGATACCGCCGGTGGGGAAATCAGGCCCGGGCACGATCTTCATGAGCTCGGCCAGGGTGATTGCGGGCGTATCGATCATGGCGATCAGGGCGTTGACGATCTCTTCCAGGTTGTGGGGCGGGATGGACGTGGCCATGCCCACGGCGATACCCGAGGAACCGTTCAACAGGAGGGCGGGGATGCGCGCCGGCAGAACAATGGGTTCGAGCAGGGATTCATCGTAGTTGGGGGCGAAATCCACGGTTTCTTTTTCGATGTCGGCCAACATTTCCTCGGCGATGCGCGACATGCGGATTTCGGTGTAACGCATGGCTGCGGGCGGGTCGCCGTCGATGGAGCCGAAGTTGCCCTGCCCGTCCACCAGGGGGTAGCGCAGGGAGAAGTTCTGGGCCATGCGCACGATGGCGTCGTACACGGACTGGTCGCCATGGGGGTGGTATTTACCGATGACATCGCCCACGGTGCGGGCGGATTTCCGGTAGGCCTTGTTGTGAGTATTGCCGGACTCGTTCATGGCGTAGAGGATACGGCGATGGACCGGCTTGAGGCCGTCGCGCACATCGGGGATGGCGCGGCCGATAATAACGCTCATGGCGTAATCCAGGTAGCACTTGCGCATTTCCTGGTCTATGGCAACGGGTGTAGTCGACATGCTTTTTCAGTCCCTTTCTTTAAGCGCTTAGATGTCCAGGTTGGTGACCCTTAAGGCATTGGTCTGGATGAAGTCACGGCGCGGTTCGACCTCATCACCCATGAGGGTGGAGAAGATGCTGTCGGTCTCCACGGCGTCTTCAATATTGACCTGCAGCATGGTACGGTTGGCCGGGTCCATGGTGGTGTCCCACAGCTGGTCGGGGTTCATTTCACCCAGGCCTTTGTAGCGCTGGACCGTAAAGCCCTTCTTGGCCTCTTCCAGGATCTTTTCGGCCGCTTCCCGTAGGTTGGTGACCTGGTAGGATGAGTTGCCGCGCTGGATGGTGAAGGGCGGTTTGCCGATCTTGATGAGCTGGCCGTGGATCTTCATGAGCTCCTCGAAGCCCTTGGTTTCGAAGAGCTTGGCATCGATGATGGTTTCCTTGCGCAGGCCGTTCTTGACCGAATGGAAGCGGATATGGTCCTCGGCCAGGTCGCAGCGCACCGGGCCTATATAGGGGAACCAGGTCTTGATGACATCCACGATCTTGTCGCGCATTTCAGCCGGGTTAAAGGGCGGCTGGATGTCGGCGGCGTCCAGGTAGGAGGCGCTCTGGATGATGCGTTCGTCCATGTTGCGCATCTCGTAATTGGCCAGGCTGCTGCCGCGGCGGATGATGAGGCGGATGAAGCGCACCAGTTCCTTGTCCGTGATATCAAGGGCGCCTTTCAAGGTGCATTCCCTGCCGGCGTTGTTGAGCAGGAAGTCGTCCAGGGCGTCTTCGTTCAAGAGGTAGTTGATCTGCTTGCCCTTGGCGATCTTGAACAAGGGCGGCTGGGCGATGTAGAGGTGGCCGCGCTCGATGATCTCGGGCATCTGGCGGAAGAAGAAGGTCAGCAGCAAGGTGCGGATATGGGCGCCGTCCACGTCGGCATCGGTCATGATCACGATGGTATGGTATCTGAGCTTGGAGATATCGAAGTTATCGCTGCCGATGCCGGTGCCCATGGCCGTGACCAGGTTCTTGATCTCCTGGTTGGAGAGCATCTTGTCCACCCTGGCCTTTTCGACGTTGAGGATCTTGCCGCGCAGCGGCAGGATAGCCTGGTTCTTGCGGTCGCGGCCCTGCTTGGCGCTGCCGCCGGCCGAGTCGCCCTCCACGATGTAGAGCTCGCACAGCGAGGGGTCGCGCTCCTGGCAGTCGGCCAGTTTACCGGGCAGGAAGGTGTTTTCCAGCGCGGACTTGCGGCGCGTGAGCTCGCGGGCCTTGCGGGCCGCTTCGCGCGCCTGGGCCGAATCGATGATCTTCTTGATGATGACGGCCGCTTCGGACGGGTTTTCATTGAGATAGGTGCCGACGACATCGTTGACCACGGTTTCGGTAATGCCCTGGATCTCGGAGTTGCCGAGCTTGCCCTTGGTTTGGCCTTCGAACTGCGGATTGGGCAGCATGACCGATAAAACGGCGCACAGCCCTTCCTTGGTATCATCACCCTGGATGGAGATCTTGTCATTCTTGAGGAAGCCCTTGTCCTTGGCGTAGGCGTTGATGGTACGGGTGAGGGCCTTGCGGAAGCCCACCACGTGGGTGCCGCCGTCGTGGGTGTTGATATTGTTGGCGAAGGAGAACAGGCTTTCGGAGTACGAGGTGTTGTACTGCAGCACGCATTCGATCACGACGTCGCCCTTTTCCTTCTTGAAATAAACAGGCGGGTGTAGGGCCTTTTTCTTGGAATTGAGATAATTCACGAAATCTAAGAGGCCGTCCTTGAAATGGAAGATGTTGGTGGTATCGCTGCGCTCATCTTCCAGGGCGATCTTGAGGTCCTTGTTGAGATAGGCGGTTTCGCGTAAGCGATTGGCCAGGACATCATAATCAAACGTCGTGGTCTCGAAGATATCCGCATCGGGCTTGAAATGCACGGAGGTGCCGCGTTTTTGGGTCTCGCCCATGACGGTCAGAGGGGCCAAGGGCACGCCGTGTTCGTACTTTTGGGTATAGAGTCTGCCGTCGCGGTGGATAACGACATCCAGGGATTCGGATAAGGCATTGACGACGGAAACGCCCACGCCGTGCAGGCCGCCCGAGACCTTATAGCTGGAATTGTCGAATTTGCCGCCGGCGTGTAGGGTGGTGAGCACCACCTCGGCCGCCGATGTGCCGGTTTCGGCGTGTATGTCGGTGGGAATGCCGCGGCCATCGTCGGAGACGGTGATGCTTTCATCCATGTGAATGATAACCTTGATATTCCTGCAGTAGCCGGCAATGGCCTCATCCACGCTGTTGTCCACGACCTCGAAGACCAGATGGTGCAGTCCTTGGGCCGACGTGGAACCGATGTACATGGCGGGCCTGAGGCGCACGGCCTCGAAGCCTCCTAAAACTTTAATATCTTTTGCGGTATATTCCTGCATAGTTTCCTTTTCCTTGAGACATTAAAAGCGCATGGGCATGATGACCCATTTACTGTCCGTGCGTTCCAGAGGCGTAACCAGACACGGTCCCTGCGGGCCCTTTAAATGGATCTCGGCCTCGCCTTCGATGTAGGCCAGACAATCCATGAAATAGCGGGGGTTGAAATTGATCTCGATTTCCTCGCCCTGATGGTCGCAAGGCAGCGGAATCTCTACATCGCCCTGATCGGGGTTATGGGCAAAGAGCACGGTTTGCCCCTGCGTGAATTGAAAGCGCACGCAGCTGGCGATGTCGGTTACCATGGTAGCGCATACCCTTAAGGCGTTGAGCAGGGCCAGGGCGTCGATACGGATATAGATCGGGTACGTATCGATCTTAATAATGCCCCGGTAATCAGGAAATTTTCCATCGATCAGACGTACGGTGGCCACGGTATCGGGCGATGTATAATAGATGGAATCTTTGGTCAAGAGGATAGAGGCCTCCTCTTCCTGAACATCAATCAGGCGCCTGAGCTCCTGCATACCCTTGCGGGGAACGATAATGCCCTGGCTCAAATCGACCTTCTCGGCGATATCGTTGCGGATCACGGAAAGACGGCGACTGTCGGTCGTCACCATCTCGATAAACGGCACTGAGGTCTGCTCATCCTCGCCATAGGTAAGGAGTGCGCCGCCCAGGGTATATTTGGTATCGCTTTCGGCCGAGGAAGGGATGGAGAATATGGTCCTATCGATCATGCCCTTGATAATGAGCGGATCTATGGTAAGACCGATTTCGCGCTCGCCGAATTCGATCATGGGGAATTCCTCGGGATCCATGATGTTGAGATGGGTTTTGAAATCTCCCACCACCACGTGCGCACGCAAACGCTCTTCGGTAAAAAGCGTTAAGAGGTCGTCCGGAAGCTCTCGGATAAGGTCGAAGAAGCTCTTGCAGTTAATGGCGCAGGCACCCTGCTCTTCGATTTCGCACTGCGCACGCACCTGAATGGAAGTATGCAGATCGGTGGCCTTGATCTTGAGACCCTCAGAAGAGGTCTCCAAGAGGACATGGCTGAGAATAGGCAAGGTAGTTTTGCGATCGGTAAAACCCTGCACCTTAGAAAGCATACCCTGGAGAACATTTTTTTGGATTTTGCATTTCATATGCTTTTACCTCTCAAAAGAAAAACATTATAAAGACCATGTCTATATGTTCAAACATGCCACAATCACCCAAGATCATTTATGAATGACTTGTCCAAACCCCGTACAAAAAACCGGCGCCAAAACCGGAACCAGCAATCCGTTGTACATATGAAGAAAGATTGTTCATAAATCATAAAGGGACCTCTTCAGAGGCCAGCGTATGGGCGATGCGCAGCAAATCATCACGGGAGAAGGCCTCGATTACAATCCTACCTTTCTTGGTGCCCCACAAGCAAGTAACCTTGGTAGAAAAACGCTCAGAGAGACCCAGAGATATCTTTTCAAGGGTCGGATCGATTTTACGACGCCCTTCCTTCGGACGCTGCTTTGAGCGCGTGGCCATTTTCTCGGCTTCACGCACATTCAAATTACGGGTACGGATAGTGGTAAGCAAAGCGAGTTGATCGTTGATGCCTGAGGCCATGAGAATGGCGCGGGCATGGCCGGTGGAGATATGACCTTCACGCAGCGATTGTTTGGCTTCCTCCGGCAAACCCATTAAACGCAGGGCATTCGTAATGGTCGAACGGTCCTTGGCTACCGTTGCCGCGATATCCTGGTGGGTAAGATGGAACTGTTTCACTAAGGTATGATAGGCCTCGGACTCTTCCATGGGATTTAGATCCTCACGTTGAAGATTTTCAATCAACGAGAGTCGATAAGCCTCGTCATCAGGACATTCTCTGACAATTACGGGTATGCGATCAAGACCTGCCATTTTAGCGGCGCGAAAGCGACGCTCACCGGCAATGATCTCATAGCGGGAATCGACACGGCGCACCACGATGGGCGAAATAAGGCCATTGGCCCGGATGGACTCAGACAACTCGGTCAGCGAGGCATCCTCGATGGTTTTGCGGGGTTGGATAGGATTAGGAACAATCTCATCAAGGGAGAGATCGACCAAGATGCCGGAATGTTCGCCGAGCGATTCAGAAAAAATGGCGTCGATTCCACGGCCGAGGCGCGATTTAGGTTTCAATGAACTGCCCTCCGTTCAATTTCTTTTGCCAACATGAGATAATGCTGGGCGCCCTTTGAGGAAACATCATAGAGGCAGATGGGCAAGCCATAGCTGGGGGCCTCGCATAGACGAATATTACGAGGGATAATGGTATGGAAAACCTTGGTTGAGAAATGACCCTTCACGTTCTGAGCGATGTCGTGCGAAAGACGCGTACGCGGATCGAACATGGTGAGAAGAAAACCTTCGATAGACAAGGAAGGATTTAAGCGCTGACGCACAAGATCATATGTCTTAAGAAGGCTCTTGAGACCCTCCAGGGCATAGTATTCACACTGCACCGGGATCAACAAAGAGGTGCAGGCCGTCAAGGCATTCAAGGTGAGAAGACCCAAAGAGGGCGGGCAATCGATCAGCACATAATCAAATACCGAAGTCAGGGAAGAAAGCGACTTGGAGATGATGCGCTCCCTAAGACGCTCCTGCTGGAGCTCGACTTCGGCGCCGATTAAATCCGGATGGCTGGGGGCCAAGAAGAAACCATTCACCGATGTGGAAAGGGTGACATCATCAAGGGTCTTCTTGCCGATCATGACATGATAAATCGTGGAAGGCAGACCGTCAGGATCAATACCCAAGCCTGATGTGGCGTTGGCCTGAGGATCGAGATCGATAAGCAGGACACTTTTTCCCAGGAGCGCCAGAGAGGCCCCCAGATTGACCGCCGTGGTGGTTTTACCCACCCCGCCTTTCTGATTGGAAATACTGATCACCTTACCGGGCACAACCTTGAAGTAGCATAAAAAAAGGCAAAGAGGAACAGGAAAGTTTCACGTGAAACACTCGCTTAACCATTCAATATTAATGCAATATTGAATCAATCGAGACAAAGCTTGGAGGCTCAGTGCGGCAGGTAGCGGAAGGTGATGATGGTCACCAGGATGGCCACCGTCAACCAGGCCGCGATGGTATCCCCGGAACGCGCCAGCGGGTTCTGTCGGATATGGGTGAAGCCTTCCTTGATGTGGTCTTCCGGTACCATGGCGCTCAGGGCGTCCATAATGCCGGTAAAATCGGTATAGCTGTTCTGGATCAGGTGAGAGCGTTTGCCCACGATCAGCGAAATGAATTGACGTTGCCCGACGGAGAGCCCGTCCAGGGCGGTGATATCGGCGCGGGCAATTATTTTGCGGCCCATGAAATTGCCTATAGTAACGCTGTCGGGCTCTATCGTCACGCGCCTGATCAGGTTATTGATGGCCATGAGATAGAAGAACAGCATCAGGATCGCGATGAGTATGATGTGCCCCGTCGCCATACCGCGTCCCATCAGGTCGGCGAAGACCGGGATGGACAGGATTACCGCTAGGGCCATGGGCATCCGCAGGCTGTTTTTTATCTTGTAAACCTTATCCATGTCTTTTATGGTACACGAAGAACCGGCCGTTTGGCAAGATGCTAATTCGCCGCCGGAGGGCCTTAACGCCCGCGGTGTCTATAATAAGGATGAGACGGACATGCTGGAATTCGCAATCACCCTCGCGAGACAGACCGGAGACTTTATCCGCGCACGGTCAGCCTTGGGCTTCACGGTTGAGCATAAGGGCCGCATTGACCTGGTGACCGAGGTCGATAAAGAGGCCCAGGCCCGGATTGTCTCCGCCATCGAGAAGCACTTCCCCGATCACGGCATTCTGGCCGAGGAAGGCTACCGCAAAGACGGCGGGAGCGGGTATACCTGGATTATCGACCCTCTGGACGGCACCACCAATTTTGTCCACCGCCTGCCGGTGTACGCGGTCTCCCTGGCCCTTTACCATCAGGGCCGCCCACTGGTGGGCGCCTGCTATAATCCGGCCGCCGATGAATTGTTTGCCGCCGAGGCCGGACAAGGAGCCACGCGCAATGGGACCCCCATCAAAGTCTCGTCCACGACCGAGTTCGTGAACGCCCTGGTGGCCACCGGTTTTCCCTATCGCTCTCAGGACCTCGACAAAATTTCCGCGCGCTTCTTCCGTGTCATAACACAGGCCCAGGGGGTGCGCCGCCTCGGCGCCGCGGCCCTCGATCTGTGCTATGTCGCCTGCGGGATATTCGATGCCTTCTGGGAGGAAGGCTTGGCCCCCTGGGACATGGCCGCCGGGGCCCTGATCCTGACCGAGGCCGGCGGGAGGATCACCAATCTGGATGGGACGCCGTTCGAGCTCGAGCGCGGCGCGGTGGCGGCCAGCAACGCCCGCCTGCACGAGGAAATCCTGAGGTGTATGTAGTATGCAACTGGCCGATTCCCATAACCATATCCACTTTTCCGAATGCGACACCCAGGTGCTGTTGAAGCGTGCTTTTAGCGCCGGGGTGGTAAACCAACTGCTCGTCGGCATCGACCCGGATGATAGCCGGCGCGCCCTGGAGGTAGCCATACCCGAACCCGGACTGTATGCCGCCATCGGCATACACCCCCAACTCGCCGGTCAGTATACGCCCCGGGATGTCCAATCTCTGGGGGACATGGCCGGACCCAAGGTAGTGGCGGTGGGCGAAACCGGTTTTGATCTCTACCGCACCCCCGCAACCGAACAGGCCCAGGCCGAGCTCTTCCAGGCCCATATCGCGCTGGCTCGCCGCTTAAAGCTGCCGCTCGTCATCCATGACCGCCAGGCGCATGCCCAGACGCTCGGTGTGCTGGATGAAAGCGACGGTTGGTCCCTGGGCGGGGTCATGCATTGCTTTTCCGGGGATGTAAGCCTGGCCCGGACCATTCTTGATAAAGGTTTCTATCTCTCCATCCCCGGCGTCATAACCTACAAGAACGCCCATGACCTGGTCGCGGCGGCTGCCTATGCCCCGGTCGAGCGGCTCTTGATAGAGACCGACGCCCCCTACCTTTCTCCGCAGCCCTATCGCGGCAAGCCCAATGAACCGGCCTATATGGTCGAAACCCTGGCGTGCCTGGCGCGCATTAAAGAGATTGATATTGACGAAATGGCCGAAATCACCGTACATAATTTTCACACGCTCTTTTTAAAAGGATAGTGATGAGAGCCGGAGGAGGGGATGATTAAACGATTCGAAGTCAAGACCACCGCCGCCCAGCAGATGATCGATATCACCGCCCAGGTAAAAGGCCTGGTGCGCGCCCAGAACATGTCAGCGGGCATGATCGTCGTGTATGCCCCCCATACGACCTGCGCCGTGACCATCAACGAGAACGCCGATCCGGACGTAAAAGAGGATATTATTGACAACCTGGAGCGGTTGGTGCCGAGCGGGGCGCGCTATAAACACAGCGAAGGCAATTCACACGCCCATATCAAAGCCAGCCTGATCGGCGCCAGCGTGAACATCTTCGTGGAAAGCTCGACCTTGGTGCTGGGTACCTGGCAGGGGATATACCTGGCCGAGTTCGACGGCCCGCGGCAACGCTCGGTACTGGTCAAATTTATCCTGGATTGACCCACGCCCGTGCTGCTGGCACGCATCAGGCGCAAGCGGCCTCGAGCGCAGGCGCCCGAAGGCAGAAATGATTAGTTCACCTTGGCCAGCTCGCGTTTGGCCCAGTCCGCGAAATACTGGATCTTGCCCTTGGTGGCCTTGAGCAGCAGGGCCTTGGCCTCGGCCGTATCTTTATCGTCGCCGGATTCCAGCAGAACCAGACCGAGATAGACCTGACCTTCAGGGTTGTCCGGAACGAGGCGCTGGGCTTCGCGCAGATATTTGAGCGCCTTCTTATTGTCTTTGAGCGGCCAAGGCAGGATATTCCACATCCGGCCCAAGGCGGTCATCGGAGCGCCCCACATGAAGGTCTTGTCGATGGCATAGGCCTTTTCGAAGCTCTGCCGGGTCTTGCCGACCAGGCCTTCCTTCACGGCCGTAAACATGCTTACACCGTCGGCATAATTACCCACGCTGAGTCCGTAGTAGAGCCAGCCTTCAACCCGTTGGGGGTTGAGCTTGACGGCCTTGTCGCCGTATTGCATGCCCATGCGGCCATAGCGCACGCAGATCGGTTTCCAAACCGTCTCGTTTGTGAGGTTCTCACGTTTGATTTCTTCGGCGTAGGAACGGCATCCGCGCGCGGCGCGCCAATAAGCATCATAACTCTGATCACCGGCTTCTATGGCTTTCATTGTCAGATCGAGGGCTGCTTTATGGGTCTGGCTTCCTCCGCTGTAGTAGGCTTTGATGAACAGCTCGTCGCTCTGCTTGAGCTGTTCCTGACCGGCCAGCGGGCTGAACATGACGAGGATCGCTAAAGCGGTTAAATATAGGCTTCGCATAAGGCCTCCCTGCTTTCTGGTGCTGCTTATATGATCGGATTGATTGTCGAATGGCTTGACTATTTTCGTGCGGTTCTACAACGCTCCATGAAAAAAATATAAATAAAACATCAATTATCAATTTGTTGATAAATTGATTGACATATCAATTTGTTTTCATTATAAGTCATTAGCATGAAATGAACTATGGTCACAACAGGAGGATTGTTAACCATGTCTGATGAATACTTTGGTGAATCACATCAAATGCTCCGCGATAGTTTAAAAAAGTTTATTGCCCGTGAGATAAGCCCTTTTGTTGACGAGTGGGAAGAGAAAGGCACCTTTCCCAGGGAACTGTATAAAAAGGCAGGCAATGAAGGGTTTCTGGGCATGGGGTATCCTGAGGAATACGGGGGCACGCAAGCCGATGTATTCCATCAGATAGTCTTTGCAGAAGAAATGATGCGCTGCGGTTCCGTGGGACTTGTTTGCAGTTTGGGCTCAAGTGCCATTGCCGTCCCGCCCATACTTGCCCTGGGCACAGAGGAACAGAAACAGAAGTATGTTCCACCGGCGCTGGCCGGCGACCTGATTGCCGTTCTTGGCATCACCGAACCCAGCGGTGGTTCAGATGTGGCCAATCTGCTGACTAAGGCTGTCCGCAAAGGTGATAATTATATTGTTAACGGGTCCAAAACATTCATCACCAGCGGGACACGGGCCGACTTTGTAACTACGGCGGTGCGTACGGGAGGATCAGGGTTTGGGGGGATCAGTCTCCTGATCATTGAGAAGGGGACTCCGGGATTTACCACGTCCAAAAAGATCGAGAAAATGGGCTGGTTGGCCTCGGATACGGCCGAGCTTGCCTTTGACGATTGTGAAGTGCCGGTAAACAATCTCCTGGGTGAAGAGAACCACGGCTTCCTCGGGATCATGGTGAATTTCCAGAAGGAACGGCTCTATCTTGCGGTTCAGGCCTATTCCGTTGCCGAGTATGCCCTTGAGCTGTCCATTAAGTATGCGAAAGAGCGTGTGGCTTTCGGGAAACCTATTGTCGGTTTCCAGGTTACCCGTCACAAGTTGGCGGAGATGGCCACACTCGTGGAAGCATCTAAGCAATTTACCTACCAGGTGGCAGCCAAGCTCGCCAAAGGTCAAAATGTTTTACGGGATGTCTGCATGGCCAAGAATTTTGCCACAAAAACCTGTGACCGCGTAGTCTATGATGCCGTGCAAATTCACGGCGGATATGGGTATTGCAGAGAGTATATGGTAGAGCGGCTCTACCGTGATTCACGGCTCTTTTCCATTGGTGGCGGGACCTACGAGATAATGAACGAGGTCATCAGCAAGCAACTGGGATTGTGATGGAAGCATACCCGGTTGAGACGCATATGCGCGTCGCCAAGGTCTTACCCCTTGGCGACGACACGCGAGAGGTTCAGAGGTTGACCATCGCCAACTCACGTTAGATAAGGACTACCCTCCTTATATTCCCGGATGCCCGACTCCAGGGAGTCGGGCATCCGGGACCTTCCCTCTGAGTTCATTTTATGCCATACATGTTATAATGCCCATCTAAAAAGGAGCTTTTCGCATGCATGAGCTGCCGGTTACCGAAAGCATTCTTGGTATTGTCCTGAAGCATGCCGCGGCCAATCAGGTTCGCGCCGTGGTTTCCATAAGTTTACGGGTCGGGGAGATGAGCGATCTGGAGGACGAATGGATCCAGCGCTATTTTGATTATCTGAGCAAAGGCACGCTCGCCGAGGGCGCCAAGCTCAAGATCGAGCGTGTGCCGGTGACGATTCAGTGTAACGGGTGCCAAACCACTTATACCGTCAAGATTCGCGAGGAGAAGGACCCGAAATGTCCGCACTGCGGCGCTACGGGCGGGAAACTCATCGCGGGCCGGGAATATTATATCAAGGATATGGAGGTGCGTTAATGGAAGAGATCCGCCTGATCGAGGTCAAAGAAGAGATCCTGGCCGACAACAAGGGGTTGGCCGATGATCTGCGCACCAACCTGAAAGAATCGCACACCTTCCTCCTCAACCTCATGTCTTCGCCCGGCGCCGGCAAGACCACCTTCATCCTGGCCACCATCGCCGCGCTCAAAAGCAGGTTTCGTCTGGGCGTCATCGAGGCGGACATAGACTCTGTCGTGGACGCCGAAAAGGTAGCAAAAACCGGCGTCACCGCTATCCAGCTGCGCACGGGCGGCTTCTGCCATCTCGACGCCGCCATGGTCTCAAAGGGCCTGGAGGCGCTCGATCTTACCCAGCTCGACCTCGTCATCATCGAGAATGTCGGCAACCTGGTCTGCCCGGCCGAGTTCGACACCGGCGCCGTAAAGAACGTCATGATCCTGTCCGTGCCCGAAGGCGACGACAAACCGCTCAAATACCCGCTCATGTTCACGGTCTGCGACGTTCTGATCGTGAACAAGATCGATTACCTGCCGATTTCCGATTTCGATCTGGCCGCCATGCGCGAACGCGTCATGACGCTCAATCCCGGCATCAAAATCTTCGAGATTTCAGCCAAGAACGGCACGGGGATTGAGGCCTGGACAGCCTGGCTGGAACAGGAGACGCGTGCCTTCATCAAACCCTGAAGAAGGCGCGTCCCTTACTCTTTGAGGGGCGTCTCGCTACGAAAATCAGAGCCTTGGGCGGCCGATGAATCACCGAGCTGGGCAAGCTGTGCGTACATGCGCGGATAATAATGCTTAAACTCCGCGCACATGGTTTCAAAGGGAAAGTCATCGAAGAGTCCATAGTCATGCACGTACTCCATGTGCCGCTTTCCCGCGCGATCATAGGGGTGGAAGAGCGAGTCGGCGCGGCCGTCGAATTCGAGCGGTATGACGCCGAACTTTTCGCATAAGGCCAGATCAAAGGCCGGCGTGGCTTTTATCCAGGCGCCGTCGATCAGGAATACCGTATATCCATGGAAGACAAACAGATCGGTCTGCATGATCTCGATCAGTTTCTGCGTGGCCAGATGGTTCTTTACGATGGCGTATCCAAGGCGGCAGGGCACGTCTGCGGCGCGTGCGGCCGCGGCCAGCAGGATGGCCTTCTGGACGCAGAAACCTTGGCCCGCTTGAAGCACGTAGCTTGCGCGGTAGTGGGCCTTGGTGAGCGAGGTACAGTACGGATTATAGCGGATGCCATCGCGCACGGAGTAGTAGAGCTTGATCGCCTTTTCCCGGGTCGTAGCAGTGTTTTGGGTCGCCGCCTGAGCAAAACGCACAATGGACGGGTGCGAGCTTTCGATGTAAGCCGTGGGCTCAAGAAATGGCGCCGTCATGGCGTCATTAAAGCATAGCCCGAGCCTTGCGGCAATGCCTGCTTATTTTTACGCAAATTCAAGCGGGCTTGAAATTAAAAAAAACGGTCCCTATTACTGGTTTGAGAAAAAAATCGATGGAGGTGATCAAGATGTTCAGGATATGGGATCCGTTCAGAGAAATAGAAGGATTGGAGCGGGATGTCAACCGGCTCTTTTCAGGAGAGCGGACCTACGGGAACCCCCCGGTTAATGTGTTCGTCGGCGAAGAAGATGTGATCGTCACGTCCGAGATACCGGGATTGGACCCCAATGGGATCGACCTATCCGTAACCGGAGACATCCTGACCTTGAAAGGCGAGCGCAAGCCGCTCGAGTTCAAGGAAGGTGATGCCTGGCATCGTCGCGAGCGCGGGTACGGCGGTTTCACCCGTACGGTGCGGTTGCCCTACAGCGTTGACGGCACCAAGGTTCAAGCCAAATACGACAAAGGCGTCCTGCGTGTCACGTTGCCGCGAGCCGAAGCGGATAAGCCGCGCAAGATCAATGTACGCACATCCGAAGCATAAGGGAGGAATATAATCATGGCGGACGAAGCAATCAAAAAACCCGAATCAAAAGGCACCATGGCTGAACGTACCAGGGACCGGCGAACCTATATCCCGCGTGTTGATATCTACAGTGAAAACGAGAATCTCTACCTGGTGGCCGATATGCCCGGCGCCGATGAAAGCACGGTCAGCATCACACTGGATAAAGACGTGCTCACCATCGAGGGCACGGTGGACGAACCGACCTCCGCTGGGCGCAAGCTGAGCCACGGGGAATACGGTATCGGGGACTACTACCGCGCGTTCACGCTCTCGGAAGAGATCGACCGGGAGAAGATCGAGGCCAGCATGAAAAACGGGGTCCTGCGCGTATGCCTACCCAAGGCCGAACCGCACAAGACCAAAAAGATCGCGATTCATGCCGGATTATAAGCGAAAGGAGGGAAGATACTATGAAATACATGGCTCCATGGCGATGGGGAAGAGATGTGGGTTTGAGGAGAGAGCCCGAAGACAATCCGATCGTATCCTTCCAGAGGGCGATCAATACGCTCTTTGACGATTTCTTCCGCGGGGTTGATTTTACGCCTACGGAAGGCGAATTTATGAAATTCAATCCACGGGTGGACATGGCCGAGGACGACAAGAACATCACCATCACCGCCGAACTGCCCGGGTTGGATGAAAAGGATATCGAAATCAATCTGAGCAAGGATATCCTCACCATCAAAGGCGAGAAGAAAGAGGAGAAGGAAGAGAAAGGCAAGGAGCGCTACTACATGGAACGCTCCTTCGGCTCCTTCCAGCGCATGATCTCCATCCCGGCCGAGGTCGATACGACCAAGGTCGATGCCACCTTCAAGAAGGGTGTCTTGAACATCACCCTGCCGAAACAGGCCAAGGCCAAAGAGGCCCAGAAAAAGATCCAGATCAAGGCCGATTAAAAAGCTTAGCCTTCGGTCGGCTGGCCGTATGATATGTACAGCAAGGTGTGCATTAAGGCCTCTAGGCCACGAAAGGCCTAAACGCACATACCCCCATGGCCCCCCTTGAAAATTCAGGGGGGCAAAACTCTTTCTGGGATAAGCAAATCTCCGAGGTGCGTGATCGCGTCATCAGACAAGCATGCTCACGATAAGGCAATTATGCCACGGTGTTTGAGGCGGCGATACTGCGGAATTCGAGCTGCGACTGAATAGCTCGTGCCTCAAGGAATGCTCTCTGGAGCGCCTTTCGTTGACGCAAAACAATTACGAAAACTTGCTGAATGATCAAAACTCTCTATTTATATCTTTTATATGCCTTAAAAAGGAGAACCCTTATGAACGAACTGAAAGAACTCTTTGAAGCCGGACTGAAATTTCATGGCCACAAGTGCCCCGCCATGCCCATGGGAATACGGGCCGGCCTTGCCGCGCTCAAGGCCCTGGGCGTGAACCGCTCACAGGACAAGGAACTAGTGGTGGAAGCTGAGACGGGCGAAGGCCACGCTGCGGGATGTTTCGTGGATGGTATAATGATGGCAACCGGCGCCACCTACGGCAAGTCGAATATCAAAAAGCTGAACTATGGCAAGATGGCATTCACGCTCATCGATACGGCCACAGGCCGCGCCGTCCGTGTCTCGCTCAAGCCCGAATTCCTCGAAAAGGCTCTTGCGTCGCCCTTTGTGCAGCAGAGGAAGGCAGGGGTGTTGCCACAGGACATTTCTGATGAGATCACCAAACCCCAAGTCGAACGGATACTTACCCTGCCCGCGACCGACTTCCTCGACCTGAGCACGGTGTTCACCCGAAAGCTTCCCAAGGGAAAGGCCAACTTTGATACTAAACGGTGCGCCGCTTGCGGCGAGGCTGTTTTTACGGACAAATTGAAGGAATCCTCCGGAGGAAAGCTTCTGTGTATTCCCTGCAGCGAGAATGATAAGAAACGATAGACATCGCTAAAGTGAACCATGATGACCCTTGCCATTGCCTCTACCCTGGTTTTTCTTTTTACCACGGTGCTCACCATTGCGGGTGTCGGAGCGGCATTCATCATCATCCCCACCTTCTACTGGCTCGGCATCCCTTTGACGGAGGCGATGGCCGTGGCATTACTCCTGAACGCCATCAGTATGAGCTTCGCCTCGTTCAACTACGTACGATACAAACTGGTGGTATTCAAGACGGCTGTTCCCATTATTCTTCTTGCTATCGTGTTTTCACCGATCGGGGCCTACTCGACACGGTTTTTCTCAAAGGATGTTCTTATCCTTATATTCTCTGCCTTTCTTATCTTCGCGGGCTCCATGATGCTCTTCTATGCCCCGAAGAAGAAACGGGATGCCACCTCATCTCCTCCTGGTATGGAGCTGAAGACGGGTATCGGCCTGGGCATCGGGGCAGGTTACCTGGGAGGCCTCCTCGGTGTGGGCGGGGGAAACTTTATCGTCCCGGTGCTTGTTTGGCTTGGGTTCGATGCGAAGAAGGCCTCGGCCACCACTGCTTTTATCGTGATATTCTCGTCCTTAAGCGGCTTCTTCGGTCACGCCGCGATCGGTCATATCAATTGGCGGCTGCTTTTATTGTCTGCTATCGGCTCGGTTGCGGGTGCTATTGCCGGTTCCTGGCTGATGCGCTGGAAGCTTGATGCAGCGCAGGTGAAAAAGATCATCGGTGTGGTACTCTATGGTATTGCGGCAAAAATGCTCTGGGGCCTGATATAAAATGGAGGGATTACGCTTCGGCCTTCTTTTGTCATCTAGTGGGGTGCGTCCACGATAGGTTTTATCCGGAGTACCCGAGCCGGGACGATAATTGGTGCGTGGTGAAGCGCACGGCCGCGATGATATCCTCGCGTTGCCGCATGATATTATCGGCATTGCCGGTGACGGCAAAGGCCGCTACCAAGGCGCCTGCATGATTAAAGACCGGGCCGCCGATGCCCGCCATGCCAAGGATCATTTCCTGGTTGTCAAAGCTGATGCCCGAGGACCGAATTTTATCGAGCTCCTTCATAAACGCAGGCTTGGATGCGAGGGTGTTGTCCGTGAATTTTTCAAAGGCATATCCGGACAGGATGGCGGTGCGTTTGGACTCCTCCATATAGGCGCAGAGCAGTTTCCCGATGCTGGTGGAATGCAGGGGGATCATCGGACCGGCCTGCGGGAAAACCATGAAGTGATTCTCCGGTTCGATGCGCATGACGATGGTGGCCTTGTCGCCCACCAGCGTGCCCACGTTGACCGGCTCGCGGAATTGGAAGCACAGCCGCTCGATCCAGGCGCGCCCGGTCGTGATGACATCCATGCTGGAGGCGCACTTCATCCCGAGCTGGAAGATCTGGGGCCCGAGCCGGTAGCGCAGGCTCGCGGGGTCCTTTTCGAGATAGCCGATCGCCTCCAGGGTCTGCACGATGCTGGCGATCGTGGTCTTCGCTAGGCCGAGGCGCTTGGCGAATTCGGTTATGCCCAGCGGCTTCTGCTCTACAATAAACAGCCCCAGGATATCCGAGGCCCGTTTGATGGATTGGATCAAACGCCGTTCTTTTCCCATTGCAAGCGCGCTCCTGTGTTAGGCGTTGACTTCCCGGGTATGATAGCATAAAATATCGGAACGCGGTACGATAATATCGTACAAACTGAACGAAAGGTGGCCTATGGAAGCGATACAAGCGTTTCAGCGGGTGGTGGACGATCCAGGCGGATACCTCAAGACCCTCAAGGCTAAGCGCAAGATCATCGGTTATTGCTGCACCTATACCCCGGAAGAGATCATTTTCGCCGCCGGAGCCCACCCGGCCAGGCTCTTTGGGACCAAAGGCGCTATTCAACGGGCGGATGCGCATCTGCAGTCCTACAGCTGCTCGCTCGTGCGCGGCGTGCTTGAGGATGCCCTGGCCGGCAACCTCGACGCCTTGGACGGCATGGTCTTTCCGCATACCTGCGATTCGATCCAGCGTCTGTCCGATATCTGGCGGCTCAATATCTCGTCCACCTGGCATAATGACGTGGTCCTGCCGGTCAAGCTCAATACCGCAAGTGCCCAAGAATATCTGGCCGATGTGCTGGGTAAGTTCCGACGCGAACTTCAGGCCTGGATCGGCGCGCCGCTGACGGATGCGTCCTTGAAGAACTCCATTGCCACGTACAACCGCCTCCGGGTGCTTATCAAGCGGGTTTATGAACTGAGGAGCGCCTCCCCTGCCATTATGAGCGGACGCGCTGTCAATACCATGGTGAAAGGCGCCATGATTATGGACCGGCTCGAGGCGGTTCAGCAGCTGGAAAACCTTGTGCAGGCGCTTGAGGCCGGAACCGGACAGACAGCGCGCAGCACAGCCAAGCGCGTTATCCTGGCCGGCAGCATCTGCAACCATCCCGAGATCTATGACATTGTGGAGAAGGCCGGCGCCGAAGTAGTCTGGGATGAGCTGTGTACGGGGTCGCGCTTCTTCGAGGGGCCGATCGCCGAGGACGGCGATCCTCTAGCCGCTATCGCCCGGCGGTATGTTGGTCGTATGAACTGTCCGGCCAAGCATAAGGACTTACGGTCCCGGGGCGAGACTCTGCTGCATATGGTCCAGGACCATACGGCCGCCGGCGTGATCTTCCTCAACTTCAAATTCTGCGAACCGCACGCCTTCGACTACCCCTATCTCAAGGAGATGCTCCAGGAACGGGGTATAGCCAGCCTCCTGCTGGAGATCGATCAGGAACTGCCCGCGGCCGGGCAGTTGGCCACGCGCATCGAAGCCTTCATCGAGACCATATAAACCGGTAAGGAGCGAGTATGGCTGAAGACAAACCCAGAGATCCGGAGAAAGACAAGCTCAAGATCAAATCCGCCAAGAAGATGCGTGATATCATGACCGCCTACTATATCGACGCCAAGACCGCCCGCGACAACGGCAAGAAGGTGGCCTGGATCACCAGCGGCGGGCCGGTCGAAGCCCTGCATGTCATGGATGTCATCCCGGTCTATCCCGAAAACCACAGCGCCATGATCGGCGCCACCAAGATGGGCGGCCAGTTGTGCGAGCTGGCCGAGAACATGGGCTACTGCGCGGATATCTGCTCCTACGCCCGCTCGGACATCGCCTGCGCCACGATCAACGGCGGGCCCATCGGCGGCCTGCCCGCCCCTGATTTCCTGGTGTGCTGCAACAATATCTGCGGCACGGTCATGAAATGGTATGAGGTGCAGGCACGCTATTTTAATGTCCCGCTCTTTATCTTCGATACCCCCATCTGCCATACCGATTTCCCGGAAGAGACCAGACGCTATGTGGAGAAACAGACCGTTGAATACATAACCTTTCTGGAGCAGGTCTGTGGCAAGAAGTTCGATTTCGACCGCATGATGGAGGTCGGCAAGCTCTCGCTGCAAGGCCAGCGACTCTGGCAGGACATCCTGGATACGACCATGAGCAAACCATCGCCCATGAGCGCCTTTGACGCCTTTTTCCATATGGCCATGATCGTGACCTTGCGCGGCACCCAGACCGCGGTCGATTATTATCAGGAGCTTCTGGCTGAAATGAGGGAGCGCGCGGCCAACAAGATCGGGGTCGTGCCGCACGAAAAATACCGCCTGCTGTGGGACAACCTGGCCATCTGGCACAAGATGAAATGGCTCTCGGAGAAGTTCGCGGCCCACGATGCCTGCCTGGTGGCCGACACCTATACCTCGGCCTGGTGCAGCTCCATGAAATACCTGGATGAGGGCGATTTCCTCAAATCCATGGTGGCGGGCTATACCCGCATTTACCTCAATATCGGCGTGGATCAGATGGCTGATATCATCAAAAAGATGATCACCAAATACGACGTGGACGGCATCGTCATGCATTCCAACCGCAGCTGCAAGCCCTATTCCCTGGGCCAGTACGATATCCGCAAACGCATCCAGGACGAGTTCGGTCTGCCGATCCTCATGATCGAGGCCGACATGGTGGACGAGCGGTCTTTCAGTGAAAGCCAGATCGAGACCAGGATCGACGCCTTCATGGAGGTCATCAAAGAGAAAAAAGGATAGGAACGCGACATGAAAAAACCAAGCACGAAAGACATCATCCGAAACTGGCTGTGGTTCGTGAATTTCCGTACCATGATCAAGGCCACCATGTGGTGGAGCTGGCTGCGGCGCGACCGCACCTTCTTCATCTTCGAAGGCAAGGCCTACACCTATCGCGAGGTGTATCGAAACGCCGAACGCTACGCCAATTTTTTCCTTTCCGAGCGCAAACAATTGCTTCAAAGCGGCAAGCTGGGGCCCAAAGACCGTCTGGCGTTGGGGATCTACATGGACAACACCCCGGAGTTCATCTATGCTTCTTTAGGCGCCGGACTTTCCAATTCGGTGATCTTTGCCATCAATACGGGCTTTAGAGGCGAGACCCTGGCCAAGGTCATCAATCAGGCCCAGGTCAAACGCCTGATCATGAACGCCGTCACGGCCTCTGAGGTGGAGCGCGTCATGGCCGAGTTAACCGTCTTGGGACGCGGGGATATTCTGTATGCCGGGGCGCCGAACGAGAGCGAGGGGAAAGGCTACCGGGTCCTGGAGCAGGCCGTAGCCAGCGCCGAGCCCGATGTCCCGCGCCGCTACCGCGTGAGGATCGATAACTTCAGCCCCGTGATCGTGATCTACACCTCCGGCACCAGCGGCATGCCCAAGGGCGTGCCCTGCACACACATCAAGCTCGTGGGCGCGGGCGCCGTGGTCCAATGGGCCGTCAAGCTTGGCAGGCATGACCGCGGCTACCTCTCCATGCCGCTCTTCCACTCCAACGGCTGGTACATCGGCATCCTGCCGCAGATGATCGTGGGCGGCAGCTTCGTGCTCAAGCGCAAGTTCTCCGCGCGCGCCTTCGAGGAAGACATGCTGGAACACGGCGTGGCCTTCCTGAACTATGTCGGCCAGCCGCTGCACTACATCCTGGACGCCCTGGAAAAGAAGTACGGCAGCGGCGAGGCCGTAGAGAAGGCCCTGGCGCACGATCCGCGCAACAAGTTCCGCCTGGCCTACGGCAACGGGGCCTCGGTCGTGGACCGCCAGAAGCTTATGCGCTACTTGAACATGGACCATATCTTCGAGATCTATGGCTCGACCGAGGCGGTCATCACAACGGCCAACAAGCCCGGCGATCCGATCGAGTCAGTGGGCGAGGTGGATAAGTCCATCATGATCCTGAACGAGCTGGACCAGGAATGCACGCCGGGTATAACGGATTTAAGCGGCAGGCTTACCAACTATGATCAGGCCGTGGGCGAGATCTGCCGCAGGGTGGGCGAGTCCAATCTCAGGTTCGAGGGTTATTTCGGCCAGGCCGGAGCCACGGCGCAAAAATTCCGCGGCGGCATCTACCATTCCGGCGATATCGGTCATATCCGGATCGTGAACGGCAAACGCTACCTTTATTTCAACGGCCGAACCGATGACTGGATCCGCAAGGACGGCGAGAACTTTTCGGCCGAAAACGTCCTAGCCTATGCCTCCCAGATGCCGGGCGTGGATACGGCAATAGCCTACGGCGCGCCCTGCGATGTCTCGGATGAAAAGGTCATGGTCACGGTGCAGCTCGTGCAGGGCGCGACGTTCGACCCCGATGCCGTCTATGCCTGGCTCATGAAGCAACAGAAGGAGGGCGGCATGGACCCCAAGTGGATGCCGGACTTCATCCGCGTCGTGGACCAGTTCCCCGTCACCGATACGCACAAGATCGTAGTGCGGCCCTATAAGCGCGAACACTACAATATCGAAAATATCCCTGGGATGCGGGTCTACTACCGCGCCAAGGGCGATACCGCCTATCATTTGCTGACTCCGGAAAAGTTCCAGGAGATGAAGACCTGCTTCATCGCCAATGGACGCGACGCCCTGCTCGGGTAAGTCAAAATGATTCGGGGGAAACCTTTTTTGATTCGGGCCATCCTTGGCCCTCACCCTAAGGGCGCACGCTACGGTGCGTCTAATTTGGCTATCCTGCCGAATTGTGAAAAAAGGATTTCCCCGGCCCCTTTCTTAAAAAACCTCCCTTTATTCGAGGTTAGCTAAGCCCCCCTGAAGATTCAGTGGGGATGGGGGGGGGTGACCTTTTATGATTTTTCGGAAGTTATCTTCCGGCACTCCATATAGAAGCGCTTTTCGTCGGCATGGCCCATGGAGAAGGTCTTGCGCGGCAGGGCCCCGTCCAGGACAATGGTCTTGAAGAAGGTGCTTTTGGAGATCGTGGGCATATAAAACCCGATATTGCCGCTCTGAGATCCGAGCTCGGTCACGATATCCTCGCCGTGCACGTAGTCGATCCTGGTTTGTCCATGGCTGGAGAGGTAATCATCCAGGAAGGTCTGGATGGTGGCGTACTCCAGGTACTGCTTGGGATGCTCGACCGTCAACACGCCGAAGCGGCCCTCGTTCACGAACGGGAAGATATGCGCGCCCGTTTGTGTCAGGGGATAGGCCTTAAGGGCGGCCAGGCTCTCCAGGGTGCTTGCCGAGCACTGCGCGCCCTGGGCTTTGCAAAAGGCCTGTAGGGCCTCAAAGAGCTCACCAAACGCACAATTGAAAAGCACGCGGTGGATGGGTTCGAATTCCAAGCCCGGGTCATGGATGTTCACCAGCTCGACCAGGGCGTAGCGGGCCGGATGCTGCATAAGGGCCGCCTTGTCTTCTGTCTGTTCTTTCAGCCGTTCCCAGATGACCTTGGCCGTGGCCAAGGAGTGATTGCCGTCGCCCATGGCGTAGAGGAGCACGCGCGTGTCTTGCACGCCATACCTTTGCTGGAAATACGCCGGATCGGCCAGGCGCTCGAGGCTGGCGGCAACGGCGTTCAACTGCTTTTCGTCATCGACCAGGTAACCGGTCAGATGGCCGCTGTCCATCATCAGATCGAAGTCATAGAGCTTTGGAAGGGCTTTTTGAAAGAGCGGTTCGATCACGGTCCGTTCCGGATCGTCGATCAGGACCATGATATGGGGTGATTCCAGGGCGGCCTGCTCGCGGATCTTGATCCGGGGCGGCAGGCGGTCGATCACCGTGCCTTCGGTGGCCCGGATCAAGGTCTTGGCCGTGGCGCTGAAATCATAATGCTCGAGGTCGAGCGCCACGACCAGACCCTTGCGGGAAGGGGCATGGGCGGTCCGGCGTTCGAGTAGGACAAAGCCCGGTCTCTGCTCCGTCAGGATGCCATCCTGCAGATACCTCGCCATGGTGCGATTGATGGAAACAATGCGCGCGTCCTTATCGCTGTCTTCCAGATAGACTTCCGGAAAGATCATGTGCAGGGTCGAGGGATCGTCGCCCACCAGGTCCTTGATCTTTTCCCATACCTGGGGTTGTGAGGTATACTGGTCGCAGGCCACCACGGCCCATTTCTTCAGGTCGAGACCTTCCCTGGGAAGCAGGATGTGCGGGAGGCCAAGGGCAATCTTCTCAAAATTCATCGTCGTACTCCTTGTTGTTTTGCTGTGGCGAGGTTTTCCTCACAAGGCTATATCTACCACAGCTCCGGCCTTTGTTTCATCACAGAAAATATTCTTGCCATGCCGGGTAAAAGCGATTATGGCGTTATTATTGTGGATACTACAGGGGAAAAAACACCCTGGTTTCCAGGCGTAAGCCGTAATCTTAAAAACAAGGGGGAAAAGTCATGAAACAGGCAATGCATGCGATCGCCATATTGGTAATAGCTAGTTTTCTCATCCCCGGCTGCAGCACCGTCAATCCCTATACGGGCGAGAAGCAGACCAGCAAGGCAACGTGGGGCACAGCCATCGGTGCGGCTTCCGGTGCCGCCGTGGGCATGATCGCCGGACATAACAGCAAACAGCGCCGTCGCAACGCCCTGATCGGCGCCGGTGTGGGCGCGCTGGCCGGCGGCGGCGTAGGCTACTACATGGACCAGCAGGAGGCCAAGCTGCGCCAGAAGCTCCAGGGCTCGGGTGTCAGCGTTACCCGCCAGGGCGACCGCATCATCCTCAACATGCCCGGCAATATTACCTTCAAAACCGCCAGCGCGGATATTAACGCGGGGTTCTATGAGGCGCTTAATTCGGTGGCCCTGGTGCTCAAGGAGTATCCGAAGACCATCCTCGATATCTATGGACATACCGACAATGTCGGGGCGGATGCCTATAACCAGACCCTCTCCGAGCAGCGGGCCGCCAGCGTCGGACGGTACCTGAACTCCCAGGGGGTTGATCCCATGCGCATCGAGACGCAGGGCCTCGGCGAGACCCGCCCGATCGCCAGCAATGATACGGAAGCTGGCCGTCAGCAGAACCGGCGCGTGGAGCTGGAGATATCACCGTTGACCCAGCAGTAAAAGCGAGGGTCTGCTACTTGAAGCGGGCTCTCGCTGTTCAAGATGCATCGAGAACCCGGCCCTCGGCCGGAATCTGACTACAACCCGGCGGGAGCAATGGCCACACCAGGCGGCCGGAGTTCCCGCCGGAGCTTTATTTACCTTGAAAACGCGGTTCGCGTTTCTCGAAAAACGATGTCCACCCTTCGCGCATGTCCGAAGTGCTGGTGGCCAGGCCCTGGTAGGCGGCCTCAAAGTCGATCTGGGTCAAGAGATCGGAGTCAAAGGAGCGGTTCAAAAGCCGCTTGATCATGCCGATCGAGCGCGTGGGCATCTGGGCAAGCTTCCCGGCATACGCTAGGGCTTCATTCATCAACTGATCGTCATCGACGACCTTGTTGATCATCCCCAGATCAAGGGCGGTTTGCGCATCCACACTGTCTCCGCTGAAAAAGAGCTCCTTGGCCTTGGCCAGTCCGATGAGGCGCGGCACGAAATAGGTGCCCCCGCAGTCCGGGCACATGCCGCGCTTGACGAATATCTGGATGAAGCGCGCGCTCCTGGCGGCATAGATGATATCGCAGGAAAGCGCTAAGTTGCATCCGGACCCTGCCGCGATCCCGTTGACCGCGGCGATGACCGGTTTTTCCATGGTGGCCAGCGTAAAGCAGATTCTACCGTAGATATGGGCGCTGAGCTTCATGCCCATGGGGGTGGTGACATCGTGCCGACCGCCGCCCCCCGACAAGTCGGCTCCGGTGCAGAAACCTCGGCCCGTGGCCGTGATGAGAACGGCCCGCACGCTATCGTCCTGCTCAAAGCCGTTGAGCTTGATAATCAGCTCTTCCAATTGGTTCAATGTTACGGAATTGAGCTTCTCGGCGCGGTTGAGTGTGATGAGCGCGATCGAATCCTTAACCTCAAACAACGTATCAGGCATTGAAGACCTCCCCAGAAATATGAATATGGTTGTGATTGAAGGAGAAAAGCAGCCGCAGGTCAAGTGTAAATGTGCTTATCCTCCATACCAGAGCCGATTTTAAGGGACGGTGCCTTGGGCGGGCCGGGCTATCTTCGATCAACTCCTTCGATCGATCATGTAATTGCTGCCGGGCATGGATTTGATGTGCTCTTTGATCTCGCTGGCATCGCGCGAGGCCTCGCCGTAGTGCTTGTACTTGGCCCCGCGATTGATGACCGCGGCGATAGACACGGTCATGATGGGGAACATCTTGGTCTTGCCGCTGCGGTCGCGCGAGACGATATGCCCCTGGAACAGGTCATCGTCGTTGTAGAAATTCCGGATCACCATCTCGAAGAGCGCAATGATCTCTTCGCACAACGGTTTCGTGGCGTTCATGGCGCAGATGATGACGAAGTCGTCGCCGCCGATATGCCCCAGGAAGGACTGTTCGACCTTGAGCTCCTTGATGGCGGTGGTGATGACGCGGGCGGTGGCCAGAAGGACCTCGTCGCCGCGCGCGAAGCCGTAATAGTCGTTGTAGGGTTTGAAATTATCCAGGTCCAGCCAGGCGATGGCGACCTCCTGTTCCTGGTCGAGCATGCGCTGGATGTGGCGGATGATGGATTCGTTCCCCGGCAGGCGGGTGAGCGGGTTGGTGTCGAGATCCTTGATGGCCCGGCTGACGATGAAAGGCAGGCGGGCGCTGATGGAATCATGGCTGTCGGAGGTCAGGATGAAATCCTCGATGGGCAGCTCGTTCCAGGCAATGCCTTCCAGGTCTTGCGGATCGAGCAGGGCCACGATGGGCAGATGTCCGTAAAGGGTGTTGCTCCGAAACTCCTGGATGACCCGGCCATGGTTTTCCAGCACAAAACTCTTATCCACGATAATAATATCGGGCGGGTCGGTATAGATGAGCGAGATGGCGTCATTGGGCTTGGAGATGTGGTAAACGCTTTCACACGCGGCATCGAAGACCGATGAAAGCTTTTTGCCGAGCTTTTTTTTGCTGACGATGATCGCTTTCACCTGTCCCCCTCCCGCGCTAGAAACTGAAGGTTCTGACTTCTTCCAGATCGTTCATGACCTGGCGCATGAGGGCGTCGAGGTCTTGATGGTCCATTTCCAGGAGGCCCCAAGCCGCCTTGGATATCTTCGGGACCCAGGGATCTCCGCCGAAGCCGACGCCGAAGGCCCGCGTGATGCTGTCCGCGATATGGATCACCGCCGCGCGGTCCTTGAGTCGGGGCGCTTCCTCCGGTTGATGATGGTAGGTGATGGGGGTGATGAGTTTATCGGGCAGGCTCCATTCATTCGTCAGCCAGTTGCCGATATCGGCATGATCCACGCCCAGGACGCGCTCTTCGGCTTCCCGAAACGAAAGCGTTTCCCTCTCCACCAACGAGATGATAGCGTCGTAGTCGGCACTTAAGGATACCTTGACCAGCACCTTGCCGATATCGTGCAGCAACCCGGCGGTGGAGATCTCCTCCGGATCGGGCATCTTCAGGCTGCGGGCGATCGTGCTGGCGGTTACGGCGCAACCCAGGGAATGCTCCCAGAGTCCCATCATGGAGCGTTCCATGAGGTCGAAAACCGAAGCGGAGAGCACCACCCCCTTGATGACGTTGAAGCCCAGAAGGATGATGGAGTGAGAGATGGATGAGATGCGACCGGGGAACCCATAGAAGGGCGAGTTAACCAGCTTGAGGACCTTGGATCCCAGGACCTGGTCGGAGGAGATCAGCTTGCCGACTTCCTTGGCGGTCGATTCCGGACTCTCCACGACCTTGGTGAGTTTCTCCACCACGTGCGGCAAGGTCGGCAGACTCTGGATCTTTTTGGTCAGCGTCTTGATCTGCTGGTCCTTACTCATGGGGCGCGCGCTCCTCTTCTTCCTCGGTCTGGGCCGAAATGATGGCCTTGCCGATGGCTTCCTTGATCTTGTCCATGATGTGGTCGCCCGCAACCGGCACGAAGCGGGCCTGCATATCCCCCAGGAGCTCCTCCTTGGACTTGGCCGGTATTCCCGTTTCGATGGGGGTGCCCTTCACTACCAGCGAGGAAACGCACATACGTTTGAGCCGTTCGATCATGGCGGCGCTCAACTCGGTGCCTTCCGCGCACAGCGTCATGCCCTTTTCGTTGACCACGGCTTTGGCGCACACCATCCCCGGCTTGAGCAAGTCCAGCGGCACCCTTTGCATTGAAGCCTCCTTTATTAGCGGATCCGGGCTCCCACGGCGGGCGGCCGATCAAAGGCCAGCAGCGTCAGGCCTTTTTCCGGCGTATCGGTCGCCAGGAGCATACCCTGGCTTTCAAGACCCATGAGCTTGGCGGGTTTGAGATTGGTCACCACGGCCACGTATTTACCGGCCAGGTCGGCCGGTTCATAGGCCTTGCCGATCCCGGCTACGATCTGCACGTTTTGACCCACGTCCACCTGCATGCGCACGAGCTTATCCGATTTCGGCACCCGCTCGGCCTGGATGATCCGACCGGCCTTGAGCTCGACCTTGGCGAATTCGGATATATCGATGAGGTTTGCGGCCGGTGCCGGGCTGGGTTTTACCTCCGGGGCTTTCTTTTCGATGCGAGGAAACAGGGCCTTGGGCTCGCCAAGCATATTTCCAGCCGGCAACGCGCCGAAGGTATCGAGGTCGTTGATGCTGGCCTCGGGCGCCAAGCCCATCAGCTCCAGGATCGAGGCGGAAGTTCCGGGCATCACCGGCGCGATCATCACGGCGATGAAACGCAGGCCCTCCAGGATGTTGTAGATCACAATGGACAGCCGGCCCTGGTCCTGCTTGGCCAGGGTCCACGGCGCCGAGTGGTCGATGTACTTGTTGAGTCCGGACACGAGCGACCAGATCGAGGCCATGGCGCTATGGAACTCGAGGTTCTTCATGCGCGCGCGGTAGTGCGCCACGGCTTCCACGGCCAGGTCCCTGATCTGACGGTCGGCCTCCAGCTCCGGAGGTCCGGCATTGGGCACCCGGCCCGCGAAATATTTCTTGGCCATGTTGACGCTGCGGTTGACCAGGTTGCCCAGATCATTGGCCAGATCGGCGTTGTACCGATCGATCAGGGCCTCTTCCGAAAAGGAGGCGTCCAGGCCGAAGACCATCTCGCGCACCAGGAAGTAGCGGAAGGCATCCAGTCCGTACTTTTCCTTCAGCTCCAGGGGATCGATCACATTCCCCAGGCTCTTGGACATCTTGGTGGCGTCCACGTTCCAGTAGCCGTGCACGTTCAAGTGTCGATAGGGCTCCAGGCCCATGGCCTTGAGCATGGTCGGCCAGTAGACGGCGTGCGGTTTGAGGATATCCTTGGCGATCAGATGCTGGCTCACGTCCCAGAACCGTGTGAAGCCCTCCCCGTCCGGATACCCGATACCGCTTAAGTAATTGATCAGCGCATCGAACCACACATAGCAGACATAGCCCTTGTCAAAGGGCAATTCGATGCCCCACGACAGCCGCTTCTTGGGGCGTGAGATGCACAGGTCGTCGAGCGGCTCCTTGAGCATGCCCAAGACCTCGTTCTTGTAACGTTGCGGTCGGATGAAATCCGGATTGGCCTGGATATACTCGATCAGCCAGGGCCGGTACTTTTCCATACGGAAAAAGTAATTCTGCTCCTGGACGAAAATCAGCTCGGTCTGGTGCTGGGGACACTTGCCGTCCTCCATCTCGCTTTCGGCATAGAAGCGCTCGCAGCCGACGCAGTAGTGACCGCCGTATTCGCCGAAGTAAATATCACCCTTGTCATAGACCTGCTGGAGGATCATCTGTACGGTGCGGATATGATCGGGCTCGGTGGTGCGGATGAAACGGCTTAAGGTGATGGACATCAGGGGCCAGAGATCACGGAAACGCTGGCTGTTCTCGTCGGCCAGCTTGTCCGGGGTCGTCCCCAGCTTTTTGGCGGTCTGGGCGATCTTGTCGCCGTGTTCGTCGGTGCCGGTCAGGAAGAATACCTTCTTGCCGCACAAGCGGTTGAATCGGGAAAGGATATCGGCGATCACCGTGGTATAGACATGTCCCAGATGGGGCTTGGAATTCACGTAATAATTCGGGGTGGTGATATAATAATAATCCATCATGCCTCAGTTCTCCTTTTCGACCGAGACCGCCTTTTTCTTGAAGGCCGCTTCTTCTTCTCCTTATCCGCGTTTGATGCCGCCGAGGCCGCCTGCGTGGCCGCCCGTTCGATCTCCTTCTGCTTGGCCTGTTCGAGCTGTTTGGCTTCGCTCAAACTCAGGTATTCTTCCTTGGAGATGATATCCGAGGCCTTGGCCTTGATGAACCTCCGGTCCGCCAGCTTGGCGACAAAGGTCTGATTGATGACGTTGATACTGACCACGAAGGCCTCGCCTTGATCGAGATAGACGGTCTTGCCGGTTTTGGGCAGGTTCTCGATCAGGTTGGCATAGGCCTCCTTCTCATAAGCCAGGCAGCATTTGAGCTTGCCGCACAGCCCGGATATCTTGGTGGGATTCAGCGTCATGTTCTGGTTCTTAGCCATCTTGACCGAGATACGGTGGAAATTGGTCAGGAAACTGGCGCAGCACAGCTCGCGGCCGCAGCTGCCGATGCCTCCCAGCATGCAGGTCTCCTGGCGGGATCCGACCTGCCTGAGCTCGATGCGCATCCGGAAGCGTTCTACCAGGTCTTTTAAGAGCTCCCGAAAATCCACGCGACCTTCGGACACGAAATAGAAGACCATCTTGTTGCCGTCGAAAGACTGCTCTACGGTGGCCAGCTTCATGGGCAGGGCGCGCGCCTCGATGCGCTCGCGGCAAAAGCTGAAACACTCATGCTCCTTGCTGTCCATTTCAACCAGGCGTTTCCTGTCGGCCTCGGTCACGGCGCGCAGAATGGGTTTGATCTCCGCCAGCCCGGCCGCGTCCTCCTCCGCCGTGCTCCCCAGTACCTTGGCCACGGACTGGCCCTGCTCGGTTTCCACGACCACCAGGTCCCCGCCTTTGACTTCCAGTTCGCCGGCATCGAAGATGTAGGGCGTAAGCATATGCGCAAAGCGCACATAGACCAAATGGCGTTCTTGGGCTGTATTTTCCATGCCGGTCATGTTATCAAGCTTAGCGGGCATTATGCAAGCGCATCTTTTCCTCTGCGACGCGGCCGTTTTTAAGCTCGCCTGGTTGCGTCGGACCTGGTGTTACTGAAAGTATCCTTCCGCGATGGCGAAGAACACCTTGTCGTAGAAAAAGATGATGCGGTTGTTCAGCTCGAGCGTGGCATAGATTTCCAAGGGCGAGGACAGGAACTTTTTTTTCACGACGTGCAGCCAGATGGAACGCCGGCTCAAGGCCAGGGCGATCACCATATCCGGCAGCGGCACGCCGGCGGCTTTGAGCTGTGTTCCGGTGGCCAGGAAGCGGGAGAAGTCCGAGGCCACCTCACCGCTCAGCCAACGCTGTACGCCGAACAGGATGCTGCGGTTGAGCTCAAGGAGCTGGCTGATGTACGGCACGAGCCTGGGGGCGCCGTGGCGCATGTCCCGCGCCCAGTTCTCACAGATCTGCTCGATGTCGCGTTCGATGAGCTTGACCAGCACGTTCGATAGAAAGGTCTTATGCTCGGTCTGGCCGGGTATGATCTTGCTCATGGCCGCATGCTCGGGGAAGAGATGCTTGAATGAATCGAGCATGGCCCAGGTGTCGCGGTAGAGATCGATATAGATGCGGATGGCCTTCTCGTTCGATATCCATGCCAGGGATGGTGTTTGGTCGATCGGGTGGTAGGCCACCGCGGCGGCGTCATCACCGGGCTTCAGCTCCCCGCCCATGGCCTTGACTTCATACGTGACGATGGCCAGGCTGCCGTAGAAGTAGTTGTCGACCGTATCTACGTCAATGAGCCGAATGATCTCGCCCGTGATGCCGGTCTCTTCCTTGAGCTCGCGCAACGCGGCCTCACGCACCTCTTCATCGCTCTCGGCAAAACCGATCGGCAGGCACCACATGCCCTGGTAAGGTTCCTTATCGCGTTTGACCAGGAGCACCTCGCGATCGTCGTTGACCACGATGCTGGCCGCCACGGGCAAGGGATTTTCATAAAACACGGTTTGGCATTGGCCGCAGAAATCGCGCAGCTTGCCATCGACGTCTTTTTCGTAAACGTCACCCCCGCAATAACAACAAAAACTGCGCCGCCGTTTCATGACTCCTCCGGCCGGAGAATACCTGCTTTTAGCATGTTATCGCAGTTACAACAAGGCCTTCCGCGTGAGGCGGCATGCCATCGAGCATGGTTCGATCCAGGGAGTAAACGTGCCTCCCGACCCGGCGGACATACCACCTTCGTGCGTTCAGACATCGAGCTTTTCGGCGTCCTCTTCCAGACCTTTGAGTATGGTACTGATCTCGACCTCGGTGGCTTTGAGGTTGTTCCGGAGAAAGGCGATCATGTCCGCGGCTTGTTTGACGTTACCCCCCAACTGGTCGATGGGGATTTCACCTTTTTGCATGCGCTCGATGATGGCTTCCAGGTCTTTGAGGGTTTCGGAATAGGTCTTCTTTTTCATAGCCGCTCCTTATCTTGTACGAGGCTGAAGATCCTGCCTTCGGTCAGGACCGTGGTGATAGGATCGCCCGCGGATACGGTATCGGCGCTGAGCAGGGCCTGCCCGTTTTTATCCAGGGTGATGCTGTAGCCGCGTTTCAGTGTTGCGGCCGGGTCCATGAGCGTCAGGTAGGCCGAGAGCTCATCGAGGCGTCCGGCATGCTGCGTCAGGGCCCCCGCGGCTGTGTGGGGCAAGGACGCGCCATGTCTGGAAATGAGGGAAGCCTGCGCTTGCAGCGCATACCCTGCTGCGCCCACCAGGCTTTGGCGCAGGCGGCCTAAGCCGGTATGTTCCTGGGAGAGGATGCGCGTGCCGCGGCTGGATAGGGTGTGTGCAAGGGACAGGAGCGAATTCATGGCCTTGAGGGTGTGCCGCTGGGTCAGGTAGGCGAGTTCGGATGCATCCCGGCGCAGGCGTTCATGTGCGCGATCCAGGGATTGGCTGCAGGACGGCGCCAGGGCCTGATCGGCCTCATTGATGCGGCTCCAGAGATCGTCCAGATGCGCCACAAGAAAACGCGCTACGTCCGTGGGGGTGACAAAGTGGCGGAAGGCCACCAGGTCGGCCACGCTCAAGTCGATCTCGTGGCCGATGCCGGTGATGACCGGGCAGGCGCAATTGGCGATTGTACGGCAGATGGCGATATCGTCGAAGGCGATCAGGTCCATTTTGGCGCCTCCGCCGCGCACGATGGCGATGGCGTCGAGCGCCCGGGATTCAAGGGTTCGGATGGCCCGCACCACTTCCGCGGTGGTGCGCTCGCCCTGCATATGGGCGTCGAAAAGGCTTATCCGAAAGGCATAGGCGCTTTTTTTCAGGATGCTCATGAAGTCATTGTAGGCGGCCGAACCGCGCGAGGTGATGAGGCCGATGGACAGCGGGCACTCACTTAAGGGCAGGCCCCGGTTTTTTTCCAGGAGACCGGCCATTTGAAGGGTTTCAATGGTCTGGGCGCGTTTGCGGGCGATAGCCCCCAGGCTGTAATGGGGGTCGATCTCGGAGACGATCAGCTGGTAGCGGCCTTCCTTGGCATAGAGGTCTACGCGCGCCCTGAGCTTTACTTCCAGACCGTCGGCCAGCTCGAAGGCCCGCAACCCTTCGCGTTTGAGCAGGGAATGCCAGCCCAGGTAGGCCCCGCGGAAAAAGGCGCAGCTCACCTTGGCCAGGTATTGGCCTTGGCCGTCAGGGGATTTTTCAACCAGATCGAAGTACACATGACCGGTCTTCGCGTGATATTTGAGTCCGGAGACCTCGCCCACCACCCAGGTGTTTTCATCAAAGGCTCTCTCCAGCGCCAGGCGTGTGCGTTCGTTCAATTGACTCACCGAATAGCAGGTCATAGGGATTGCATACCAGAGACCAGGGCCATGAAGCAAGGGGCGGAGTCTGGGCAGCTCAAACACGCATTGACGCTCCCGGACAATTGTGTGATATTCACGCCAGGACAAAAGTCTGTACCGGGGGTGCCTCCATGGATTACAAGCTGATCAAGGTGGATATAGCCGATGGAATCGCCGTGGTGGAGATGAACCGCAAGCATGAGCTGAATGCGCTCTCCATGGCGATGCTCAAGGAGATGGATCGCGCCTTGACATCATTTCTCACGGAAGAGAGCGATGTGCGGCTGGTAGTGTTGACCGGCGGGGACGAGTGCTTTTCGGCCGGGTTGGATCTGAAAGAGGTCCCCAGTTTGAACGCGGATGATGCCGAGCGCTATTTCAAGGCGGCTCTGGATCTGTATACCAAAATGATCGATTTCGAAAAGATCATCATCTCGGCCGTCAGCGGTATTACCTTCGGCGGCGGCTTGAATCTGTGTCTGATGGGCGATATCATCATTGCCTCGGAGAGCGCCATCTTCGGCCATCCGGAGATGAAGTACGGCTTCAACCCGCTCATCACGCCCCTGGTTTCGCGCATCGGCATGGCGCGCAGCAAGGAGCTGACGCTGCGCGGCGATCCCATCGGGGCGCACGAGGCCTTTGAGATCGGGCTGGTGAATCGCGTGGTGCCTCCGGAACGTTTCCGGGACGAGGTTAAGGAGTGGTCGCAGCAGCTCGCCCGCCGTTCGCCCGAGGCGGTGCGCGCGCTCAAGAGGGCCTTTGACGTGGTTATCAGGTTGGATTCCAAGGCGGCCATCGAGTATGAGATGGAGATGACGGCCATGCTCTTGACCAGCCGTATGAACATCAAGCAGGAGATGCGCGATTTTATCAAAGGCAAGATCGAGAAAAAAGAGACCGACAAGGGCTGAGCCGTTTGACGCGCTGACGCTCTATCATACCTTAAGCGCCTTCTATGGGCCGTCCGGCTGGTGGCCGGGCGAGAGCCCGCTCGAGGTCATGGTGGGGGCGGTCCTGACCCAAAACACGGCCTGGACCAATGTGGAGAAGGCCATCGCCATCCTCAAGGACCGTGGGGCGCTCGATATCGAAACCTTGTATACCATGGAAGATGCGCGTCTGGCCGAACTCATTCGGCCGTCCGGATATTATAATATCAAGGCGCGGCGCTTAAAAAACCTCCTGGGGGCAATCATGCGGCAGACCGGCGGAGATCTGGCGGACTTCTTCCGTCAGGACCCGGCACTGCTGAGAAGCCAGCTCCTTCAGGTTAAGGGGATCGGCAAGGAGACCGCCGACAGCATCTGCTGCTATGCGGCCGAGAAGACATGCTTCGTGGTCGATGCCTATACCCGACGTATGGCCCTGCGCCATGGCTGGGTTCAAGAAGCGGATGGTGATTATGACCGCCTGCAGCACCTTTTTACCGACGGACTGCCAATCGACCTGCAGTGTTATAAGGACCTGCATGCCTATATCGTTTTTGTCGGGAAAAGCTTTTGCAGAACCAGGAACCCCGCTTGCGACGCATGCCCCCTGGGGCCGCGGCCTGCCAACGTGTAATTTGTATTAAACCAGCGCCCTGGACGGATTGAGTATTGAGGTGCACTGACCGATAGGTTTTTGAGCAGAAGGAGATTGCATCTTGGATAAACACATCGCCCTATTGGTCGTGCTTCTCATGCTCATGGGAGGTTGCGCCGCCCTGCCGGATGTGTGTCCGTCTCAGGATATCGTTGAGAAACCGGTCCGTGACGGTTCATACGCAGAGCTTAAGGCCGGGATCGTCAAGACCTATAGCGACAGGATCCCGAAGGAGTGGGGCGAGGCGCTCGTAGGCGTGAGGACCAAGTTGGTCGCCGATCAGCCGGTCATGGCCCTGACCTTCGATGCCTGCGGCGGCGGCTATGATGCCGAACTGATCCGGTTCCTTGAACGCGAGCAGGTGCCAGCCACGCTGTTCCTGAACGGCCGCTGGATCGATCGCCATTGGGACGTTATCCCTGAGCTCAATGGTAGTCCACTCTTCGAGATCGAGAACCATGGGCGCATGCACAAGCCCTGTTCGGTATCGGGCCGGGCGGCCTACGGCATACCGGGCACGGCCGGTGTGGCCGAGCTGGTGGACGAGGTAGAGATCAATGCCCGTATGATCGAGGTCCTGACTGGCCGCAAACCGCGCTTCTATCGTCCGGGGACCGCCTATTGCGACGAGATCGGGGTGCAGGTCGTACAGGCCTTGGGGTATCAAGTGGCGGGCTACAATGTCTTAGGCGACGCCGGCGCCACCTATAACAGCGATCAGGTGCGCGAGGCCCTTTTGACGGCGCCGCCGGGCGCCATCGTGCTCCTGCATATGAACCATCCCGATAGCGGCACGCGGCAGGGGGTAATGCAGGCGGTCCCACTGCTCAAGCAGCGCGGCGTGCGCTTCGTGCGGCTCGGTGAATACGATCAACCTCCTCACCCGGAGGCGGTCGCGGCGCGGGATTGCGCCCCGCAGTGAGACAACGGCCCCATAATCTCTGGGGTGTTCCTAGATAAACGGCGCGCCGAAGGTGTTGAGATGCACGCAGTCCTTGAGCTCCTTGCGGGGCGGACCATCGCGTCTGGCGGCCGGCCGGCCGAGAGGGATGACGGCCACGACTTCATGCCCTTCCGGAAGACCAATGATGCGTTTGCAGGCGTCATGGTTCATGAGCCCTACCACCACGGTGCCGAGGTCAAGCTCATAGGCCTTGAGGCACAGGTTCTGCACGGCAATACCCATATCGAACATAAACCACTCCTGGTGCTTGGTCAGGGCTTTGCCGTCGTAAGATCCGGAAACGCCGGTTTTGGCGCAGGCCACGATCAGCGCCGAGGCCTCAAGCGCGCCCTTGGTGGCCGGGTTCTTTTCGGAGAACGTGGCCACTATCTTGGCGATATTGTCTTTACCGCGGATGACGACGAAGTCCCACACCTGGGTATTGGCCCATGAAGGGGCGATGCGGGCGGCTTCGAGGATGGCTTTGATCTCGCCGTCCGTCACCTGGTAATCCGTGTATTTGCGCACACTGCGCCGGCCGCTCAAGGCTTGTTGGAGCTCCATAGCACCTCCTTGTTAAAAAGATGTCGTTACGAAGGTTTCTTTTTCTTGGTCATGGCCTTCTGCAGCTTGGCCGCCAGAGGGTTCATTACATTGGCGCCCGACGAGAACTGCTGCCAGTCCTCTTCGCCGGTTTCGGCCAGGGCCAAAGTCATTTTGCGTTCGGCCGGATTGATCTCCTCGATCTTGATCTTGAGAGACATGCCAGGCTTGAGCTTATCGAGTTCGCCCGGGTCAGGGGCCTTGTCGAGGCGCGATTTCGGGAGGAGCCCGGTAACGCCCGGCTCCAGGGTGATGAACCAGCCGAACTTTTCCTTTTTCTCTAGGGCCCCCTCGAAGACTTTTCCGATCGGGTAACGCGTCGGGATATCCACCCAGGGATCGCCCTCGGCCTCTTTAATGGAAAGGGCGATGCGTTTCTTGACCGTATCGATGTCCTTGACCATAACGGCCACGAAATCGCCAGGGTTGGCCACCTCTTCAGGCTTGTTGATGCGCTTGCGGTAGCTCATCTCGCTGATATGCACCAAGCCTTCGATGCCGGGTTCCAATTCCACGAAGGCCCCGAAATGAGACAGGCGCATAACTTTACCGCGCAGTTTATCGCCCGGCTTGTAGCGCTCAAGGACCGTATCCCAGGGATCGGCGCTGACCTGCTTGAGAGAGAGCGTGATCTTCTCGCCGCTGAACGCGATAATCTTGGCCTTGATCACCTGGCCTGCGGCCAGGATGTCTTCTACTTTTTCGGTCCGCGCCCAGCCCATCTCGGAGATGGGCACCATGCCCTCGACTCCCGGAGAGATCTCCACGAAGGCGCCGAACGGCATGAGCTTGATCACCCGGCCGTCCACCACCGCACCGACGACCAGGTCGCGGTAGTATGCCTCCTTGTTCTTCTGCTGTTCCTGTTCCAGCAGGGCCCTGCGAGAGACCACGATGTTTTTGCCGCCTTCCTCGAATTCGGTGATGATAAACTCGAAGCTCTGACCGACATAGTCTTCCGGGGTATTGACGTACTTGAGGTCGATCTGGCTGATGGGGCAGAAGGCCCGTCGCTTGATAAGCTCGATCTCGAATCCGCCCTTGACCTGGGCCTTGACCTTGCCTTCGATGGGGACGGCCTTTTCAAAGGCCTCCTCAAGGATATGGTCGCCGCCGATGCCGGAAATGGCCCGTGAAAGGGTGATGCCGCTGGAGCGGATGGATATCACATAGAGCTCGAGCGTATCGCCGACTTTGTAGTTCAGATTGCGCTCGGCATCCAGGAGTTCCTCGATTTCAACCACCCCGTCGATCTTGGTGCCGGTATCAACGAAGACGGTATCCTTGCCGATGGCGATGATCTCGCCCTTGATCTTGTCGCCCACATGAACGCGCGGCTTCTTTTCTTTCTCGTAAGCATCGAGGAGATCGGCCATGGCTGTGCCGGAGTTGTTTTGATCTTTTGGGTTGTCTGACATAGCGCCTCCTTGCGAGGCTTATAGCTCGATTGCACATAAATAGCAACATGCGCCCTGCGTCGTAAGGGGGGCGGAAAATGATAACCATCGTCTTCCTCAAGGGCAAAGAAAATATTTTCTTGCACATGCTGAAAAATTTTACCCAGTGTTAGTCGCATTTACCGCCCGGTCTATGTAGAGTATGGATTTTCCAAGGTCTTGATTATGCTTTATATTGGCACTTGTTTTGCGTGTAAGGCGGTTGTGTGGCGCATGATGCGGTTTCTGTGCCTCGCAAAACAGCATGTATTTCATCAAGGAGGATATATGGGTCAAAGAAACATCATGCGGTGGCTGACAGGGATACTGTGTGTCGGCGTTTTAACGGGCTGTGGATTTTTTGCGCAGGATGAGGACGAGGAGTCGAGTGTAGCGCAGCTCGAGGAGGTGTACGATATCGGGAGCCCGGTGCCTGCGATAGGGTTTGGTCAGTCGCAGGCGATCACGCTGT
>JBDKSM010000199.1:0-11320 GCA_039680665.1 Syntrophaceae bacterium
TGTCCGACTTTGGTATCATGCCGCGCACTGGAGTGACGCCCGGCACGCTGACCACGGACGAGTTCGGCAACTGCTTCCTGTCCATGGCCACCTCCGGCATCGACATGGACAAAATCTCGGCCCTGACCTCGGGGTCAGCGGGGTGCTTCATCAATACGGCGGGGATCA
Source organism: Syntrophaceae bacterium (assembly GCA_039680665.1). Taxonomy (GTDB): domain Bacteria; phylum Desulfobacterota; class Desulfomonilia; order UBA1062; family UBA1062; genus JAKQBR01. Next base: position 169 of record JBDKSM010000199.1, read on the forward strand.
AGTAATAAGGTAAGGATACGGTAAAACTAGTATACCTGCCCCCTTAAGGGGGCAGGATCCTTCCCCCCTATGGGTGGCGAATTCAAAGCCGCACGCTAAGGGTGTGGGTTCTGCAGGATAATAAAAACAACCTTGCGTAAAGAAAGGAGTAATCCATGAGTTTAAAACAAGGAAATAGTCACTGGGATGCCGAAGCCGACGTCATCGTTGTTGGATTCGGTGGGGCAGGTGCGAGCGCAGCCCTGGAGGCAAAACAGAATGGAGCTTCGGTGCTGGTACTGGAATGCTTTAATGGCGGCGGATCTACGGCCGCCAGCGGCGCCGTTGTCTATGCCGGGGGAGGCACCCCGTACCAGAAGGCGGCAGGATATGACGATACTCCCGAGGAAATGTATAAATATCTGAAGAGTGAGATCGGTGATATTATGAAGGATGAGACGCTTCGTCGCTTCTGCAATGAATCGGTAGATATGATCCACTGGCTGGAGCAACAGGGTGTTCCCTTCGAGGCCTCCATGTGCCCGTTCAAAACATCGTACCCCACGGACGATTACTATCTCTACTTTTCCGGAAGCGAAAATAATAACTTAAGTAAAGCAATCGCCAAATCGGCGCCCCGCGGTCACCGCGCCAAAGGCCCGGGCATATCCGGACTCACCTTGTTCCATGCGCTCGAAAACTCCGTACGCAAAAACGGTATCGATGTGCGTTGTCAGACCAGGGTTGAAAAACTGGTTATTGATAACGATGGTAAAGTGAGCGGTGTTGAAGGCCGTTCCATTGCTCCGGAAACAAAAGCGGCGCGAGTTCACTCGCTTCTTTCCCTGATAAATTCCAAGCTGAATACCTATATGCCTCCTATGGGCAAGGTAGTGGACATGATCTGCAAAGCCATCTTTAACGCCAATGCAAAACCATATCGCGCCAAGGCGCGCAAAGGCGTTATCATCTCCGCCGGCGGTTTCATGTTTAACAAGGAGATGGTGAAAAAATACAACCCTATTTTTTTACGGTGTCTGCCCTTGGGTACGTATGCCGACGATGGAACAGGTATTCGTTTAGGCCAGAGCGCCGGCGGGGTTACGGCCAATATGGATAAAATGTCGGCCTGGCGTTTCTATGTACCGCCGGAGGCCCTTATGCAGGGCGTGTTGGTCAATAGACAGGGCCGGCGTATCTGCAGCGAGGATTTGTATGGCGCCAAACAGGGTGACTATATCGTAAATAATAATGGTGATGCATTTCTTGTGTTTGACGACAAAACCTACCGGGAATCGAAAAGCCATCTTGGTGACCAGTTGGCTTTTTTCCAGAAGATTACCACCGGACCCATGTTGCTTTTCAGTAGGAAGAAGGCCGACACATTGACCGAGCTGGCCTCTAAGATCGGAGTATCGCCCAAGGGCCTGGAAGACACCATGTCCCAATATAACGACATCGCGCGCAAGGGTAAGCCGGACCCACTAGGCAAATTTGAAAAACGCTTTGTTCCTCAGGACACCGCGCCATTCTATGCGGTAGATTGTTCTCTTTCCGGGTTCACCCAAACGTTAACCAAGTTCGGCATACCAACCGCAAGCATGACGCTCGGAGGTCTTGTGGTAAACGAGGAAACCGGACAGGTCAAACGAGCGGATGGATCATCGATCGAGGGGCTGTATGCCGCGGGACGTACTGCTATCGGGCTTTGTTCCAATGGCTATTGCTGCAGTGGAACTTCTATCGCGGACTGCGTGTTCGCGGGACGGCGCGCCGGTCGGCATGCGGCAAACCTGAAATAAACTTAAAAAGAGTAAAGGAAAGCGTATAACCATATACCCATCTGTGTGTTACTCTCTCTCCACCCCCCCCCTCGGTTGCCCAGGGGGGGCGTTTTTTTAAGAGCGATCTCGATTGCCTTCACGAACACATGAAGCCCCCTCCCCTGATTACGGGGAAGGGCAGGGGGATTCTCAAACGGTGGGCTATACTATTTTTTGGAGAGTCTCGATCAAAGATGAAGCCTCATCTTTGGACAGCTCGCAGGTCATGGTGCCGCCGCCGGGGTGGGCCAGAGTGAGCGTACAGCCGGAGGCGGTCTTTTCCACGGCGAATTTTCTACCCGCGGGCATGCGCACGCTTTGGGCCAGCCAGTCATCGGCCGTAAACTCCGCGATCTGGATCAGCACGCCAAAGGCATGCCGGGGGTGGATGAAGAGCTCTTTCCACACCCCGCCCGGATACTCGTTGTACCCGAAGTAGGGGATGCCGGTTTTCTCCAGGACCTTGCGGGCGTGCTGGATATCCGGGGTCTGGAGCGTGATGTGGTGTACGCCGCCCTCGCGGTCTTTGAGAAAACCGTCTAGGAAGCTGCCCGTGCCGGTAGGCGAGATGAGTTCGAGGCGGCTTAAGTCGCCCAGGCTGTTGATCTGCCAGACGTAACGCATATGGTCGTCCCGGGCACAGCTGCCGGGAATGGCGCCCAGGATGCAGGTGAAAAAATCCAGGGCCTTGTCATAGTCCCTTACCGCAATCGAGACATGGTCGATTCTCTGAATCATAAACAAGAGGGTAAACGATGTGCTCCCGAGCGTCAATGATTTTCAGAGGTTCACCGGCACGCGGGTTCACTGTGCACAAGCACGGATTTCTGTGCTATAGCTTTTGATTGCAACGGCACCACAATCAAGAGGAGGTTAGCAATGCCAACGGATCTCACCCTTCAGTGGGACAATCAAGCGGCCGACGAGTTGGCCCGGGAATTCCGATTCGTGATCACGGACATGATCTGCCGCTCCGGTTCGGGACACATCGGCGGGGCCTTGAGCCTGGTCGACATCATGATCACCCTCTACTACCGCGTCATGCGCGTCAAACCCGATGAGCCGCGCTGGCTCGACCGCGACCGGCTCATACTTTCCAAGGGACATGCCGGACCCGTGCTCTACACGGCCCTGGCCTACCGCGGTTTCTTCCCCATGCAGTGGCTCACCACGCTCAACCAGGACGGCACGCGGCTGCCCAGCCACGTGGACCAGATCCAGACCCCGGGCATCGACATCACGGCCGGCTCGCTGGGGCAGGGTCTATCCTGCGCCTGCGGCATCGCCCTGGCCGGCAAGCTGGACAAGAAAGACTACCGCACCTTCTGCATCATCGGCGACGGCGAGAGCGACGAAGGCCAGGTCTGGGAAGCGGCACTGTTCGCCGGACACAAGAAGCTCGACAACCTGGTGGCCATCACGGACTACAACAAGATGCAGATCGACGGCACCACCGAAGAGATCATCAACCTGGAGCCGATCGCCGACAAGTGGCGGGCCTTCAACTGGGAGGTCTTCGAGATGAACGGCCATGACTGGGACGATATCAACGCCACCATCGCCAAGGCCATCGCGGTCAAGGGCAAGCCCAGCATGATCATCGCCCATACCATCAAGGGCAAGGGCAACTCTGCGGTGGAAAACACGGTCGGCAGCCACAACATCAAGATAGGCGACAAATCGGCCTATGCCAAGTACATGGATGCCCTGGGCTACACCTGCGCGTTGCCCTACGAGGACTAGAGGAGGCCACCAATGAACTATCATGAAATGGAAATGCGCGCCGTCTACGGCGCCACGCTCAATGAGCTGATCGAAGCCGACCCGCACGTGCTGTGCCTGGAAGCCGACTTGGGCAAGGCCTCCGGCACCATGCCGGCGGTATCATCCAAACACCCCGAGCACTACATCGATATGGGCGTGGCCGAGGCCAATATGATCGGCCTGGCCGCCGGTCTGGCATCGGAAGGCAAGGTCCCCTTCTGCGCCAGCTTCTCCTGCTTTGCCAGCCGCCGCGTCTATGACCAGATCTATATCAGCGTGGCCTATGCGGGCAACAACGTCAAGATCGTGGGCACGGCCCCGGGCATCACCCAGGGTTCCAACGGCGGCACGCACATGGACTTCACCGACCTGTCCATCATGCGCACCATGCCCAACATGCACGTCTACGCCCCGGCCGATGTCTATGAGCTTAGGTCCGTCATGCGGTTCATGGCCGCCAACAAGCAACCCACCTACATGCAACTCATCCGCTCCAAGGTGCCGCAGACCTTCGATGATACCTATACGTTCGACCCTAATAAGGCCGTGGTGTTGAGAGACGGCGGCGCTGTCACCTTGGTCACCACCGGCTACATGGTGCCATTTACCTTGAAGGCCGCCGATGAGCTCTCCGCTAAAGGCATCAAGGCTTCCGTCCTGCATTACCCGTCGGTCAAGCCATTCGACGCGGCGACCCTGATCGCCTCTGCCTCCAAGACCGGCGCCGTGGTCACCATCGAGAACCAGACCATCTTAGGCGGCCTGGGCGGCGCGGTGTGCGAGGTGTTGTCCGAAAATTGCCCGGTCAAGGTCAAGCGCTTAGGCATCCCGGACAAGTTCGGCGAGGTCTCCACCGAGAACTACATGTTCAACAAGCACGGCTTCAGCGTGGGCCACATCGTGGCCGCGGCCGAGGCCCTGGCCAAAAAATAGCCGCAGGCGCAAGGCTAAAAAGATCGGACCCCCCGACCCCCCTCGTTCCCGAGGGGGGCTATAGGCCTTCGGCGAGTGGCTTTTGAGGAGGGGATGAGGCACCTGAAAACAGGCGGTACGCAGCAGGGTAGGGCTGTGACACGAGATCTTCCCGACTATGGTTTGGTCCAATTACGCGGACCCTGCGCTATGGCAATCAAGGAGAAATGCATGATCAAGAAAATCGACCGGCCAACCATCATCAAAGCCGAGGGCAACAAGCCCAAACAGATCGAAGAGTACATCGGGAGAGTGAACTCCGGCACCCAGGCGGTCAGCATCGCGCGCATGATCAGCCCGCAGGGGTGGGTCGAGCCTCGGCAGACGCCGGAGTTCGATGAATATACGGTGGTCTTGAAAGGGATACTAAAATTGAAGCTGAAAAATGGCGAGATCGAGGTCAAGGCCGGCGAAGCGGTCATGGTCGGTAAGAACGAGCCGGTTCAATACAGCACCCCGTATGAAGGAGGGGCCGAGTATATCGCCGTTTGTCTGCCGGCCTTTGCACCGGAAATGGTGCACCGCGATTCATAAAAACGGCATGATACACGTTCTCTCATGAGTGAAGGCCGACCTGGCATTACCGCACAGCGAGTCGCGTCAAAGCGCGCGGCGCAAGTGCTCTCAGGATGATCCGAAGGCCTTCGATATCCCCTTGGCTCCCCGCCTCACCAGCAAAGAACGTTTCCCGAGATTTGCCGGCTACCTTTTTGAGGGTCGTAAGAAACGTATCATATAAAAAACAGGCCACGGCAGGACCAGCAGACAGCTGAGCGCTGAAAGGTGCCAACCCTGCGTTATGAATCCGCTCCCGAGTTCCGCCACCCTTTGCTCAGGCGCCGTAAGGCCGCACACAAACAGACCAAACCAGATATAAAAGAACAGCAGGGCATGGAAATGGTATTTCACCAGGTACACAACCCTTTTCCAGAAGCCCTTTTGCGGCCAGGCAATATTGTCGGTATTCGTCATACTGCGCTCCCGTGGTTAGATATTTAGTAAGATCGTAAACGGCATCACAATAATGATGATCAACATGAGAATCCACAACACCCAGGTCTTTTTCCACTCGCTCCAGGAGCGCTTTGTTTCCACCCATCGAAAGGAAAGCGAAAACGAGAACACGAGGATGAACCAGTCTATAAAATTAGTCAGTGGTATACCCAGGATACGGGTAGGGTATCTCAGGCCGTCGGGAAAAAATCCGCTGAAAAATCTAGAAATCGGATTGTCAGGGGTGACCATCCATAGGTGGTTGTCGAAATTATAAGGATCGACCATCCCGGCGGTGATGGTATTCACCCCCTCCTTATAAGGGACCCATATCCACCAGTTGTAAATGGTCGCCAGCGGGTCTTCAATCAAGTCGATCATCACGCACAAGGATGCATCAATGGCCGCTAAGAGAATGATGGTTTTCATAAACGACCCTTGAAAGAGAGTGAAGTCTTTCGGCTCCTCGGTGAATCCGTCAACCTGATAGGTTCCCAATGACCTTGGGCCGTAAACCAGGCGGTTCGTAAACTCGATCACGATATAGACAATCGCCACCCAGGAAAGCGGGTTGAGCAGGGGTGTGGCGTAAACATAATAATTAAAACCCGGATAGATATAAGCCCCACAGAGAACCCCTATGTTTTCGACCACGGCCGTAAGCATGAAGCCGGCCGAGAATTCTCGCAGGGTCCGTTTCCATCCGTGCACCCATGCCGAATGGGCGAAACAAAGCAGAAAAAGCGATATGAGGCTCACCTCGAATGAGGTCTTGAGAAACCGCGCCGGATCAATGCCCAGAAGATCAAAGAGTGCGGTCACCATCATCACTCCTTCACATGTTCAGGCCAAACTTTTCTCGGAACCATACGGATTGCTTTGTTCGGACACACTTTGATGCACTGGCCGCAGCCGTAGCAGCGCTCAGACGAAATCAGCTGGGACTCGTTTTTACCGTTTTTATTTACAACATGCCTTGCTTTGAAATGGCAGACGGATATGCAGCGCCCGCTCCCATCGCATTTTGAACCATCGGTGGCCGCAATCGTATCGCCGTGTATTATCACCCGTGACTTATAAGCGATGGCCTCATTGGCCAGAAAAGGCGCGCAGGTGGCCGATGAACAGTGACAAATCCCGCCGTCGCCGTCTTGTATCACGTAGACATTGGATACGAGCCCCATATTCTGGCATTTGCGTTCTACTTCGAGAAGTTCCTGCTTTGATACCATGCGATAGGTTTTAAGCTTGCCGAACTTTTCTCCGCAGGTTCCAATCTGAACATCGACATCGATCGGTGTGTCCATGCACATGTCAAGCCTGCCGCCGGCGATATCCCTGGCATCGGGCCCAAGCTCTTTGGCCGTGTCGAGCCGGCATGCGCAGGGGCCTATGGCGATCGGGAATTCTTCGGGCAGGTTTTCGATATAGCGATAGATCTCTTCTTCATTCATGACCTTTGTGACGACGGTTGCCGTGGCAAGGACATCGATAACGCGGTGAATCAAGGCAAGGGGCAGTTTCTTTTCGGCCTCCAAGAATCTCAGGACGGCCTGCATTACCAGGGGCTCTCGGGGGGCATAGAATTCAATGAGTTTTTCCCTGCCCTTTCGGCTGTGGATATCCACCCTTTCTTTGTGCTCTCTTTTCCAAGGTTCCTTGTCTTTCATACCAACCTCCTCAATCCGTAATGATGTATCGAAAACGTTAAAACAACGCAGGGGTTAAGGCCTTCGATCCGTGTAGTTTGGCGGAAACAAACAGCAAAGCCAATTTATGTATGGGGATAGGGACAAGCTCAAGCGGATGCACCTTGGCAAGCTTGAACATCCCGGTGGCCGTCTGTGCCAAGTTGTTACAGTCCTCGGAGAAGAACACATTCTTTTTCCCGAAGGCCTGTCTGAGCGTATCGCCCACTTCCTTGACCGCGCAACCACCGACGACAAGCCCGCGTGAATAGCCCGCTTGCTTCAATTGCATGGCAAGGTCCTTGTCAAAGCCTTTGCCCATGACGATAAAGAAGCCGCCTTTTCCCCCGTGATCGAGGAAAAGAACCTGCAGCATTGCCAAGGGATTATTCTGGCATCCTTCCCTGCACAGCATCGCGTTGCCTCGAACGATTTTCACGTCAGCCGGGAACTCCTGCAGCAGATCCGTGGGAAACTTCTCCTTGTACTGGCTTACATCTTTGCCAATGACGTTGATTCTGGCAAGGTCTCCCTCGCCCAATCCCCGTGTATAGGCGATTTTGAGATGTTCGATCTCATCGAGAGCCAGACCGAACACCCTCGCGCCCACCACGTCGACGGCCAATGTGTCACGACCGCCGATCAGGATATCAAACTTCTTCACCAGCCTGTCTTCCAGGGCGGTCGGAGGATAATGACCGTGGATGGTACCTTCGATACCGTCGATAATGGTAATGTCGGGCCGGATATACTCGAAGACATCCACGATCTTTGAGTGCAGGTTGTAATTATGGTCCTTGCCACGGTCTGCATGCTGCGGGAATCCCCACTGGTTCTTTATTCCGAGCGTTACGCCCGCCATGCTGTGGGTCTTGAGCTTGGGAAGGCTTATATAGGTGTAGCTGTCTTTGTTTTCGATCAGCTTTACAACCGTAGACGGCAACCGGAATTCCTTCAGTATATATCCTTTTTCATCGATTGAGGCGGATGGCTTGCCCTTGAATTGAAAGGTTTTGGTCTTTTCCTCATCCAGATAAACCGGAATGGCTCCAGTTCTCTTAATGACATCCTTGAAACCGTTAATGGCAAAAACAACACGGGTCATATTGGCCTGCGTGGCATTTTCCATTACCGAGATTTTTGTCGCGCCGATCTTCCATAAGCGCTTGATGACTTCATCTAAAACAGCCGGAGAAGTATAGCAGTGCTTTTTGAAATCTATCCCATTCACCTTGATATAAACTTCTTTTGTTTTTTTTAAAATCGGCCCGGCTTTCTCCAGGGAGGTGAACATGTCGTTGACGGCCTTTGCGATCCCTTGATTGGTTTCAGTAATATACACATCAGTCACACCATTCCTCCTTAGGCTGTTTTCCTGTTTCGTCGATGGTCATAGGTCACAGGTTCTCCGAGTATGGCTTGGTTGTGATTACCGGTTTTGCTATCGGCCCTTTTTGCCTCAGATCAAAAACCCGTTTTCTCAAAGACTCGAAGATCTTCGGGAAGGTGGATTTGCTCAGAGCCTTTTCTATGAAACCGGGGACGGCCTTTCCCACTTCAACCGTGGTTGTATAGGTTACCAGTGAACGCCCGCTTTCATACGGCTCAACCCGGAAATAACCCTGGCAATCACGGATTGGCCCCTTGATATAAAACCAGTACGTCGTGTGGGATTTCTCATCAATAATATATGAGAGCTGGTAATCCATGGTCAGGAGGGCCACTTTTATGCGACAATCCACAAACAGCTTCCCGTCTTTCCAGCCCGCTGGTTTGTAAAAGATCGTGTTGGGCATAAACTCGCCAAAGGAATTGAAATCGATGATAACATGCCACACATCCTCAACTGGCGCATCAACAACGGCTTGGCCGGTCGGTGCATACACTTTGGTAAGAGGATTCTGCTCAATGTTAGTGAGGATTTTGCCCTCATCGAGTTGTTTTTTTATCTTTGGATCAAGTGGCGCAGCACCCCAAGCGCTGCCAGCAAACAGGACGGCAATCAGCATCAATGAAATGGTAGGGCATCCCTTAGATATATACATACGGCTCTCCTTGAAAAAATCATTCATTGAGTACAGGTATGAATCATCCATGAAAAAGCCATCATTACATCTGTTTTCCAAACTCTTGCGTGCCGTGTCATCGTCGCATTCGTGAGGGAATTCATGCCATGTCGGGGTGTATCAATAAGGCCGCCTTACCCAAATTGGATTCTTCTTTCTAAGCGTTCCTAATTAGCCGCGTCATATGATGGGCTTATATTAACTCAATATTCGATAGAAGAAAAGAGATTTTAAAAAAACTCAAGGTGCCAAAAGACCTAAGCCGTCTCAACGGACTAGTGTCCAACTGCACAAACAAGAAAATCTGATGCATCAGATCTTTTGCTAAAACTGCCGGTCGGGTGAATGGATGTAAACAATGTTCGTCTCCGGTGCGTCTGTTAGGGCAAAGAAAGGAGAATCTGCGATGAGACCAAAAACGAAAAGACCATTCTTCAGTCATATGTTCGCAAGGACCATGGGATTGTTGCTGTGCTGCGTGGCCATCACTCAGCCAGCATTGGCGGATGCGCAATGGAATGTGGGGGTTTCCGGGGGCAGTGGCGGCATAACCGGGTTCAACCTGTCCATCGGTGAATATTACCGGGTGCCGGAGCGCGAGGTGGTGGTTGTCCACGAACGGGGCATCGCTGAAGAGGAGCTCCCGGTCGTATTCTTTATCGCCCAAAGGGCGCATGTCCGACCCGAAGCCGTAGTAGATCTGCGCTTAAGAGGCATGAGCTGGATGGACATAACCCTGCATTTCGGCTTGAACCCGCACATATACTACGTGCCGGTCGTCATCGGTCGAGAGTATCATCCCTATGGGCCTGCCTACGGGTATTACCGTTCTCATCCGCGGGGCGGCTGGAAGAGGGGTGACCTGCGCGACCGGGACATCATCAATCAGGTCAACCTGAAATTCTTATCAGAGCATCATCGCTATGCCCCGGAAAAGATCATGCGCTCCAGATCAGAGGGTCGCAGCTTTACGACCATCGAGCGTGACATACGTGGTCAAAAGCCCTCGAGCGATCGCTACCAGAAGCCGGGCGGCGCTGATCAGAAGAAGTACCAACCGAACGCTTTCAAACCGAATACCAAACGTCCCGGTACGATCGGGCAGGAACGTTATCAACCCAAGGCAGCCAAACCGGATGGCAACAAGCAGGACCAGCATATCTGGAACGGTGCCCAGCCTCCTAAAAGATAAGGTCTTTTAAACGCCGAGGAAATAGACTTTTGAAAAATGAAACGGCCGCCCGTGGATGTCCGCGGGCGGCCGTTTCATAAGGAGTGATTTTTCTATTCAGCGCCAGTTGCCGTGCACGGCCGGTTTGCGGCGGGCGGTGACGCGGGCGGCGAAGCGCGCCGTGGCGGCGGCAAAGGCCAATGTCCCGATGGCTACGAATACGGCGGTCATGACTTAAGCCCTCCTTTCCTTCACCACTTCTTCCACGAAACCCTTGAACCCCAGCACCACGCCCATGACCAGAAACACTAAGGTGAAGTTGGGCGCCATGTCGGTCACCTTATCCAGGTACAGACCCAGATATAGACCCAAGTAGGTCGCGACCACCAGGATGAGCCCCTGGGCGCTGATCCGTGTGATCTTGTTCGCCACTTCTCTGGTCAATCGCTCCTTTTTCATGACACCCTCACGATATCTCTTTTTTATGCCTTAGAAGAGCAGTGCGATGAACTCACGCACCGGCGCCGTGTTCACGCCCACCAGCATTGTGATCAGGGCGAATACCGCCACGGCTTCGGCGGGCTTGAGCCCCATTACCTTATAGGTGAACCGGACACCGATCCCTGTTACGAACAAGCAACCGATTACGATCCAAAGTGCTGTCATGGCCTTTCTCCTTTCATTCGCTTTCTGATT
>JBDKSM010000200.1:0-9232 GCA_039680665.1 Syntrophaceae bacterium
GTAGTATCCCATAGAGCATCCACCTGCACCGCAAAAGAGGTCAAGGAGTCTGTATTTACGCATTACTCAATCCTCATGGGCGGCCCCATCGGCGGGCTGTCTATCCGATGCGAAGGGGAGGGTTGCAAGGGCACCCGCCGAAGGGACCAAAAAGGACCGGGATGTCCCGGCCAAGAGGAGGTCTGTACCTGGGCAGGTACATTCCGTATTACCGCGGAGCCCACGCGCAAAAGGGCCGCAGAAATCGCAGCCCCGCGCAAGGGGTAAATCTGATAGATGTTTCCTTGTTGCTTACCCATGCTACATCCTCGCACTGCCCATTACGCAGCCCGAAAGGGCCGCAAAAGTTTATTTTTTGGGACTACTTGCCATTACGCGCCCTCTCCTTGGCCCAATAAACTGACGCACCGGAGAAGAGGCGTTCAAGGTTCTTGATCTCTTGGAGGAGGCTACTAATTATCAGGTCCACCTCTTCCTTGTTGACGATGGCTTCCAAACTCGACTTCCGCACGAACCGCAACCCGAAATATTCCGCCAGCTTGTCAATATCACCCGGCTTGAATCCAACATCACCGCTTCGATATCGGGACAGCTTCGAAGGGTCTATCCCGGTCCCTGCGTGTATGTCTTTCGGGGTTGCACCATCGATCAGGCTATTCAGCAGCTCAGTAAACGTCCGTGTAATCGTATCTTCCATGCTCCCTCTCCACTCGGATGCAATTTGCTGCAATATATTTTGTTGGATGCCTAAGTCTGTGAGGCGCATATTTTGGCCATGACTTACAGTTGCCCACCTAAAAGATCGGCGGCCAAGGATGCCTTGAAGTTGTCGCTTTCTTCATTGGAGAGATGCTTCTCCATTATGGCAATTAGAGAGCCCGTTGTTTCTCCCGGAGAAGGGTATGCATCTGCGCAGGCATACTTCCAAACCGCTCTGTATGTAAAACCCAGTTCATCCGCTACACATTGTATCCCGACTTTTTTGATTAACCCTCGCCATATCGACATACCGAGCCATTTAGTACTATGCGTACTATTTGTCAATGGTAAATGTACGGAGTGTATCCTTTGAATAATTTATACTATGAGTATAATGGCGGAATGGACAGGCTCGTCTTGGGAAAGCGGATCGCGGCGGCAAGGGAACGGCTCAAACCAAAAATGAGTCAAGAAGAACTCGCCAGGCAGCTCGGCATAGAACAATCCGCGGTTGGTCATTATGAAAACGGGCGAAGGAGCGTTCCCTTTGACAAACTGATAAAAATAAAAGAAATCCTTGGCGTTTCTGGAAGCTATTTGCTCGATGACGACCCCATCGATGACAGTGATGAATGTATAATCAAATCCCCGAAAGAGCATACCGAGGACCTCAAAAAAACCCTCAAGGTCTTATCGTCAAACACAGGAGACGCGCTATCCTTGCACATGAATATAAACAGTTTCCATGAAGCTGTAACGGCAAAAGAACAAGAAGTCGCACGAGAACAGGCCTTTAAAACAGACCTTCAGAATGAAATATCAAATCGGCTCTCGGGCTTTATGAACAACATGAAAGAAGAAATAAAAGAATTGCTCCGAAAAGAAGACGAGGCTTCGACTCCCCCGAAGTTGAAGCCTGTAACCAAAAATCGGGAAGGAACTTAAAACGCTCGGTGGAGCATGAGGGAACATGGTGTGGTATTAGATCGGGGACGATCTTGACAAAGGACGACCTTGAAAGATGTTTTGATATTGCTGCAATAATTGAATTTTAAAGGGAGGTGTTAAGATGTGGGATATCCAGGCAAAAAACCTTCAAAAAGACGAAACCATCGAATTCACCGACAAACCTAGCATGCTTAGCTGTATATTGGCATATGCATGGGTTGGTATTATGGCCTTTTCTACTATTTCGATGATCATATCCTTCGCCGTAGTAAATGATCCGGGTATCCTCATGACGTCCCTTATTTGGGTCATCCTAGCCGTGCCGGGCATTCTGATAATCCTACAAAGACTATCAACCAGATATGCTATTTCAAATAAGGGCTTGTTACAGCGCGTCGGAATTATAACGACGAGCATAAAAACGGTTCCCTTTAAACATATTACGTCCTTGGAAGTCAAAGAAACAATTCCCGGCAAGATCTTCCGCTATGCGCATCTTATCATAGACACTTCGGGCAGCGGCAAGGCCATCGAATTGAATTGGAATTATCTTCGAGCGGCACATAAGGTCAAAAATTTAGTTGAAACACACCTGAACACATAAGGAGATCGCAAGGGAGGGGTCATCATGAAAAGAATCTCGGTATTTGTTGTCATGTTGATTTTGTTGCTGTCCGGCTGTGGAGGCGGCGGCAGCGATAGCGGCGGCGAGGAAAAATCAAAGAACGAATCGGAAGATCAGGTCCTCGATGCATCCGGATCCTGGGCCGGTACCTGGTACAGCCTGAACGCCATCAATGGCGGCGAGCTTTCGTTTGAGCTTGAGCAAGACGGAGACGATCTGACGGGGACCGCCAACTTCACCGGGTCGCCTTGCTTTGCCGGCGGAAGCTTCGCGGGCAAGATCGATGGTGAAAAGATCACGGGCACGATGACGGCCGGCGGGATCGTCGTCAAGGTCGCAATGACCATCACCGGCAACGATGTGAATGGGTCCTATCTGGTTGAAAGCGGCGGGGCCTGTACGAATGACGGGGGAACTATTACCGCGTCAAGATAACCAACCATATTTATTAGCAAATTTAATCTTTATTAAGCACGCCACAGCACACCCTATACCCATACTATAGCCTTATCATCTCAGCGCGCCGCGAAAACCCAATATAGCCGACCCGTATCTTTATTTAGTACTCTCCGTATTTTTTATGTTGACAGACTGTACTTTAAGTACTATTCTACCGATAATGAAATGAAAGGAGGTCGGACATGGACGCAAAGATAACGATGGATTGCAGTTGGTGCGGTGCCCCGATGGAAGTCCCGGAAAACACCCCGAAGGAATCGAGCAGTATGTGCCCGGTCTGCGCCCAAAACATCAGACAGCGGCTGCACGGCCTGCGCAATGCCATGCAGGTCTATGTCGGGAAGATAGCCCTCTCCGATGACCCTGACGAGGCGCGGTCATATGTCGGCATGCTCCAGGGTATCAGTGACACCATGGCCAAGGACTTCGGCGGGATATCGGTGGACGTGCTCGATATCATCCGCAAGGGCCAGGGCTGGGCGCGTGGAATAGTCAGGATGAACTGCCTGAAGCTGGGGATTATCCAGGAACAGGAAGAAAGGAGGGCGGCATGATCGCCCCCAAGGAAATCTGGTTAAGGGCGTTCCGGTTCGAGGGCCGGGTGATCGTGACCAGCAGCACGGACAATAGGTGGCTGGAAAAGTCCCACGAAAAGGCGGGCACGCCCTTCCTCGGCCCAGCCGTCAAAGCGCTGGTGCATGAGGATGGAAGGATTGAGGTGCAGTCATGACAGATTATGCAGCTCCTATCGCCATCACAAGGCCCAGGACCCGCATCATGGACCGCATCGTCACCATGGCCCACAAGGTGAGCCCCTGGTTCGCAGTCCTGGCCCTGGGATTTGTGATCGGCATGGCGCAGGGGGCGATGCAGTCAGACCGCCACTGGAAAGACAAGATCGTCACCCGCAGCCATGTGGACCCGTCAGGGGAGCCGCTTGCCGTGTATGAGGACGGGCTAGGGAACGTCTATTATTCGCGCATGGAAAGGAGGAACCAATGAATATATCGATCGATCGTATCAAGCTTCAGAACTTCAAGGGCATTGGCGCCCTGGAGATCGAGTTCGGCAAGGAGACCAACATCTACGGGGAGAATGCCACCGGGAAAACGACCATCTTCGACGCGTTCTTGTGGGCGCTCTTCGGCAAGGATTCACTGAACAGCGCCACCTTCGACATCAAGCCGCTGGATCAGACCGGCAACCCCGCCCACAACCTGGAGCACAGCGTCGAGGTCTCCATGAGCGTGGACGGACAGCCGTTCGTTGTCGCCAAGACCTACGCCGAAAAGTGGACAAAGCGCAGGGGGTTGGCCGCCAAGGAGTTCACCGGCCACACCACGGAATACGCCATCAACGGCGTGCCCCTCAAAGAAGGCGAATTCAAGAACCGCATCAAGGGCCTGATCGACGAGGGTGTGTTCCGGCTCCTCACCGATCCCCGGTATTTCAACGAGGTCCTGATCTGGCAGAAGCGCCGCGAGATCCTGCTCAAGGTCTGCGGGAATGTTTCAGTCGCCGAGATCATCAACGGCAATCCCGACCTGGCCGGCCTGACGAACCTGCTCAGCGGGGCCACGGTGGACGACCTGAAAAGGATCATCGCTGCCAAGAAGAAGGATATCAACGAAGCCCTGGAAAAGTTGCCCGTGCGCATCGACGAGGCGAACCTGGCCAAAGCTGAGATCCGGCCCGACATCAATCAGGTGCCGGGCATGATCGCCAGCAAGGAAGAGATCCGGAAGAACCTTGAGAGCAAGCTGGCCGATGCTCGGAATGGTGGCGTCCTATCTGCCAAGCGGATCGAGTTGAATAACGTCACGGCTGAGATACAGGAGGCCCGAATCGGCTACGAGCGTGACAGATCCGCCCTCATCTCGCCGCTGAACAAGGAGCTGATCGAAGTACAGACCGAGATTCACGACCTGAATCAGCAGCGCGGCCGGCTGAATCTTGAGATCCAGGGCAGCCAAGGGCGTATTGCCTCCCTTGAGAAAGAGATCGAGGATCTGCGCACCGAATGGTCACAGATCGACGCCCAGGAATTCACCGGCTCATGCCAGTGCCCGACATGCGGACAGGCATTACCCGAGGCCCAGGTGCAGGCGGCCAAGGAGAAACATAACCTGGCCAAGGCCGAGAAGCTTGACCGGATCTCCGTCACAGGCAAGGAGCGAGGCACCCGCCTATCAGAGATCAAAGCACAGATCGAGAAGCATCAGCAGGATCTTCAGGCCATCGACGCAGAGCTTCCGACCTTGCAGGCCCGCGAGGCCGAGATACAGACGCAGATCGCCGAGACCCGCGCGCAGCAGCCCGACCTATCCGCCCTGGAGGCGAAGAAGTCCGCCATACAGGCCGAGATCGACACGATCACCGCCAGCGGCCAGCCCGAGACGCAGGGTATACAGGCCGATATCGACACGATGAAGGCCGAAATCAAGGCCCTGAATGCCGACCTGGCCAAGGTCGAATCGAACAAGTCCCTGGATAAGCGGATCTCGGATCTGTCCGAGCAGCAGAAGAAGCTTGCCGCGGAATACGAAAAGGTAGAGGCCGAGCTGTTCCTCATCGAAAAATTCATCAGGGCCAAGGTCGAAAGCCTGGAGAGCCGGATCAACGCCAAGTTCGGGCTGGCCCGGTTCAAGATGTTCGCCGATCAGATTAACGGCGGTCTGCAGGAGGTCTGCGAGACGACGCTCAACGGCGTGCCTTACTCGTCCATCAACAATGCCGGCCGGATCCAGGTCGGGCTCGACATCATCAAGACGTTGCAGGCGCATTACGGGATCACGGCGCCAATCTTCGTGGACAATGCCGAATCCATAGTCGAGCTGCCCGAGATAGATTGCCAGCTCATTCGATTGATCGTCAGCGGGGAAGACAAGACGCTCCGCATCGAAGCACAACCCCAAACCAAGAAAGCCGCATAGGAGGAAAAGAGAATGGCAGAAGCAGCAAAGAAACAGGAATTGGCCCCGGCCGAACCGACCGTTTCCGAACGGTTCACCGGCATGGTTATCAAGGAGTTGTCGAGCACGACCGGCACGGGAGTCATTCTGTCGGAAGAGCAAAAGCGGCTCGCGCAGCACCTATTCATCAAGATTGATGCCCAACTGAACGAGCTCGAAAAAAAGCGGACAGATCAGAACAAGCCGCCTATCTGTTGGCAGAACGTCAACATGCAGAAGCTTGCACTGGATGCCATGCACCGCATAGAGCTCGGTCTTGATGCCCTGATCCCCAACCACATTCACCCGATACCCTACCTGAACGGGAGGACGAAAAAATACGATCTCGATCTTAGGATTGGATATCTCGGGAAGGACTACTACCGCCGCACAGTGGCCCTGGATGAACCCACGGACATCCGTTACGAGCTGGTATACTCCACGGATCACTTCGTAGCCAAGAAAAAGACTTTTGGCAGTGAGGTCGAGTCCTACGAGTTCGAGATCAAAAACCCCTTTGACCGCGGCGAGGTCATCGGCGGGTTCGGGTACATCTCCTATGCCGATCCCCAAAAGAACAAGCTTATCCTGGTAACAAAGGGCGATTTCGAAAAATCCGAGAAGAAAGGCAATAAGGATTTTTGGGGTCCGCACCCGGATAACATGAAGCTCAAGACAGTCGTACACCGTACCACGGACAAGCTCACCATCGACCCTCGCAAGGTAACGGTGTCCTTCGCCGCCGTGGAAGAACAAGAGGCCGTGGCCGAGATCGAGGCCGAGATCGTCGAGAACGCCAACCAGGGCGACATCATCGACGTAAAGCCCGAGACCACGGCAAGTCAGAACGGAGCCGGCGGAATGACCGAGGAAGAGAAGGCCGAAGCACTGGCCAGGGAGAAGGCCGAGGCCGAGAAAGAGAAGCAGCAGCGCAGATGTCCGGGGTTCTGAGATGATCGAGTTTTCCGCACACGCCAGCAGCAGCGCAGGCAACCTATATCGGGTAGACGGGTTGACATCGCTGCTGCTGGAGTGCGGCCTGCCGATAAAAAAGATCAAGCAGGCCCTCTATCACCAGCTCCATACCATCGAGGCCTGCCTACTCACGCACGAACATGGAGATCATGCCAAGGCCGCCCGCGATATCGTCGGCGTTGGTGTGGATCTCTATTGCAGCGCCGGGACAGCGTCGGCTTTGGAGATCGACTGTCACCACCGTGTTCATATCGTCGAGCCCCTCAAGGCCTTCAAAATCGGCCCCTGGACGGTGATACCGTTCGATGTAGAGCACGACGCCGAGGAGCCCCTGGGCTTTCTCATCATCAACGGGACTGACCGGCTTCTCTTCGCCGCGGATACGGCCTTCATCCGTCACAGGTTCGCTGGGCTGACGATGATAGCGCTGGAGTGCAACTACTCCAAGACCACCATGGCGGAAGATATACCCCTGGCCCACAAGCTCAGGGTCATGCGCTCGCACATGAGCCTTGATAGCGTGCTGGCGTTCCTGGCGGCAAACGACCTGCGCGCGGTTAGGCAGATATGGGCTCTACACCTGTCCAGAGAAAATTCCGATGCGCAGCTATTTAAAGATAAGATCCAGGCCGCAACCGGCATCCCAACCTATATCGCGCCTGAATGAGGAGATAATATGTTCGACATCACCATCAAACAGCAGTCCAGCGGCCTGATCCTCGACAGGGTGACATTCTCGATCGAATCTCACTGGAGGGCGGTGCTGCACGAGATCACCGAGCGGCACGGACTGAGGAGGAAATCGCATACACCGACCGAAGAGCGCTGGACAAACGGGTCCGTCCTGGTGATCGGCCGGCGGGACACAAGGACACCAACGCAGAGGATTATTGATGTTGCGGAGAAGGCGATAGGGGGTGGGGTGTGAATAAAACAGGCATAGAATATCTCGACTACACCTGGAATCCCCTTGCTATGCGCTGCGCACCGGTATCCGAGGGGTGCGAGCATTGCTGGCATCTGAGGATGGCGAATAGGCTGTCATATAATCCCGTTATTGATGAGGCGCGGCGGGCGGCATTCGCTGACAGCCATTACAGCCCGTACCTGGACGAAAAAGAGCTTGAATCCCCGCTGCACGTCCGCAAGCCGGGTATGTGGGGCGTCCAATTCATGGGCGATCTGTTCCACGAAGAGGTGCAAGAGGAATCGCTTTGGGAGATTTTCGCAACTATGGCAGAAACACCACAACATACCTTCATCATACTCACCAAAAGACCGGAGCGAATGTGCAAGATTCTAAACGATATAATGTTTTGAGCATGCGTGGAGGGTACTTGTCAGAAACAATATTTTGACCGTACCGGAGAAGATCCGTCACTCTGGCTCGCCGTCCATGGTCCGCTTCCCAATGTGATCGGCATGGTGACAACGGAAAATCAGAAGTGGGCGGATATTCGCATCCCGTGGCTTTTAAAAACGGAACTGTCTATCAGAGGCGTTTCGATCGAGCCGATGCTGGGGCCGGTGGATCTGGAATCTCATCTGTGGACATGCAAAGTATGTGGATATCGTTGTGACTCAGAAACCCACGGGTTAGAGCGGTCTGGTCTCGATTGGGTGATCCTCGGCGGCGAGACAGGCCCCGGCGCACGCCCTATGCATCCAGACTGGGTGAGATCCGTTCGGGATCAGTGCCAGGGCGCGGGGGTGCCGTTCTTCTTCAAGAGCTGGGGGGAGTGGGTACCTACCGATGCGGTCCCCGGTGGAGATCTGGGTGGAGATATGCGCCGCGATATCGTGCGCATTGTGAAGGCCTCCGGGGAGAATGATGGTCATTTACGACGAGGTGATGCGCTAATGAGGCGCGTCGGCAAGAAGTCCGCCGGTCACCTGCTCGCTGGACGCGAGTGGCGGGAGATGCCGGGGGAGCGGGCATGATCTTTGATCTATCCAATCCATCAGACCCGTACACCCTGGAAAGCGATGATTTCGAGGTCGCTTGTATTGCGGCCTGCCTTGTTGGGGGCGGACATTATGGGATATCCGAAATAGGCGGTGAGAAGGGCATGCCCATTTTCATCTTTGGCGGCCATGACGAATGGTTCGTTTCGACCTTTGGCCAGACCTTCAAGGAAAGCCTGGAGAGCATCTCGCAAAATAGGAGGGAATCCCTCGCGGAATGCCTTGAATCGTTCCTATGCGGCACGCCCGGCGATAGGAACGCTTACAAGAAAGGCCTGGAGCTGATCGAGGGCGATGAGAGGCGTAAATTGTGGCGTGATTTCTGGCATGATCAACGCCGAGGTTCAATGAACGATATTGGCGGGTTGGCTTGGCGTTGGGCCGAAAAGGTCCGGGAAAATAAGATGCCGGGGGCGCAGAATGCCGGTTAAGGTGATCTGTCTTGGCGGGGCCAGCCACGGCGAATATGTTGAACACTGTGGCGATTTCGTCAACATGCCCAAACGGGACAGCATGTCCAAGCCAGACAAGAACGGAAGCCTTCAGCTAGAGCGGTATCGGCTCGTTTGCTACAAAACACAGTACGCAGGCAGGCGGTATGCATACCTTT
>JBDKSM010000201.1:0-7997 GCA_039680665.1 Syntrophaceae bacterium
CCAAGCAATGATTCACTCTCCATGTCTGTAACGGTCCTTAGTTGCCCAACAGTGTAATAAGCGGAAAGCTGTCCATGATATCTACCCTTATAGATGGCCTTGAATTTCACTTATTGCGATATTGAATGCCATAACATGGAAAATTCCCCATTCTCGATTCCATCTATTACCGATCGAACAACAAGTTTTCACCTATTAAGATATTAACATAAGAAACATGGAAAGCAAACCGAAGTTCTATCCGATCCAAGAGCGCAAACTCATGAGGAAGAATGGGTCAAGAGAGAAGGAAATTGTATAAGAAAGACCTTATCTCGAGGGATCGGCGTTTAGAAAAGCATGCAGATAGCAAACAGAGCTATGCGCATACCGGTTGGCTAGGTAAACTTTAAATTTCTATCTGGTATCCAAGCTGTATGCTTTTATAATGGTGGCCGTGATCATTTGATCAGATCAAAGCACATCTTATGCACTTAAGGCCTTGACGTTCTTCCGCAGCCGACTTACATACAGGGAATGTCGCATGCAAAACACAACACCCAGGACCGCGCCGCCAAGGAGCCCGTCCGCAAGACCCTGTGCGCCAATGCCAAGGCGCGCCATTCCTATGATATCATCGAGTCTCTGGAGACCGGCATCGAGCTTTCCGGCCCGGAGGTCAAATCGCTGCGTTCAGGCGGCGGCAACTTGAAGGACAGCTATGCCCTGGTCAAGAACAGCGAGGTGTTGCTGATCAACATGCATGTCAGCCCCTATACCCAGGCCAGCATCTTCAACGAGGAACCAAGACGGCCGCGCAAGCTGCTGCTGCACCGCCGCGAGATCGAGCGCCTGTCCGGCAAGGTCAAGGAACGGGGCTATACCCTGATACCATTGAATGTCTATCTGAAAGGCAACCTCATCAAGGTCGAGCTCGGCCTGGCCAAGGGCAAGCAGACGCATGACAAGAAAGACGCCATCAAGGAGCGGGATATCCGCCGCGACATGGACAGAGAGGTGAAATCATGGAAGCAGCGCTAGCTATCGATCATGCCGCCCTGCTCAAACGGGCCCTGGCCAAGGGGGGCGATTTTTCCGAAGTATTCATCGAACACCGGCGCGGCACCAGCATCACCTCCGAGGCCAGACGCATCGAACGCTATGTGACGATCGACGACTTCGGGGCGGGTATCCGCGTGGTGCAGGGCGACAAGAGCGCCTATGCCTACAGCAATACTTTATCCGATATCGGGGAGCTGGCCGACACCGTGGCCGCCGCG
The DNA here is from genome assembly GCA_039680665.1 of Syntrophaceae bacterium. Classification (GTDB taxonomy): domain Bacteria; phylum Desulfobacterota; class Desulfomonilia; order UBA1062; family UBA1062; genus JAKQBR01. The sequence continues at coordinate 1,260 of JBDKSM010000201.1, forward strand.
GTACGCGCCCATTCCTGGGACAGGCCTATCGCCCTGGAGAAACGCGCGCCACGGCCCATAGCGCTGACATCGGTCGATCCGGCGCTGGTCGATGCAAGCGCCAAGATCGACCTGATCAGCGCGGCCGAGAAGCTGGCCTGGGGCTATGACCCATGTGTGGTACAGGTCAAGGTAAGCTACGGCGACACCAAGCGCCGCATCCTGGTGGCCAACTCGCACGGGTTTTTGTCCGAGGACCAGATGGAGGCGGTGCTCTTCGTGGTCCTGGGCGTGGTTGCCAAGGACGGCATCATCGAGACCGGGTACGAACCCATCGGCGGGGCGCGCGGCTTTGAGCTTTTAACCGAGATTCCGCCCGAGGCCGTGGCCGAGAGGGCGCTCAAGCGCGCCGTGCAGACGCTCAAGGCCCGCAAGGCTCCCGGCGGTATGATGCCGGTGGTATTGGCGAGCGATGCCGGGGGCACCATGGTGCATGAGGCCATCGGTCACGGACTGGAGGCCGACCTGGCCGGTGAAGGACTCTCGGTCTACTCCGGCAAATTGGGCGCCCAGGTGGCATCCACGGCCATCTCGGTTATCGATGACGGGACGCTCGAAGGCCGGCGCGGCTCGATCGGCTATGACGACGAAGGCAACCCGGCTACCCGCACGGTGCTGGTGGAAAACGGCATCCTCAAGACCTACATGACCGACATGATCACGGCCGCCAAGTACGGCCTGGCCATAACGGGCAACGGGCGGCGCGAATCGTTCCGCCACCGTCCCATCCCGCGCATGAGCAACACCATCATCGCGCCCGGCGCCATGAACCCGGCGGACATCATCGCAAAAGTCGACAAGGGCCTCTATGTCAAGAAGATGGGCGGCGGCCAGGTCAACACGGTCAACGGCGATTTCGTGTTCGAGATCTCCGAAGGGTTTCTGATCGAAAACGGCCATGTGGCGGAACCCATCCGCGGCGCCACCTTGATCGGCAACGGACCCAAGGTGCTCTCGTCCATCACGCACGTGGGCAGCGACCTGGGCTGGGGCATAGGCACGTGCGGGAAAGACGGACAAGGGGTACCGGTGGCCGATGCCCAGCCCACGCTTCTCATCCCTGAAATCACGGTAGGAGGAAAGATCGATGCCTAAAAGCGGATTACGCACCACCCTGGTCATCCTTTTGGCCCTCATGGTTAGCGGCTGCGCCTTCGTCACGATCGACCTGGCCAGCCTGACGCGCATCCCGGGCTTGGAGGAACGCATCCTCAAGCGCGGCACGGCCGACAAGATCCTGGTGGTCGAGGTCCTGGGGCCCATCACCACCACGGCCGTGCGGGAGGCCTTGACCAAGCGCCAGGGCAGCCTGGAGCGCATCGACTCCGTCCTGACCAAGGCCAAGAAGGACAAGCACATCAAGGGCATCATCCTTAAGGTAGATTCCCCCGGCGGCACGGTGACGGCCTCGGACCTCATTTACCGCCGTATCCTGCAATACAAGGCCACCCAGAAGGTGCCGGTCGTGGCCTGCATCACCAACATGGGCGCCTCCGGGGGCTACATGGTGGCCCTGTCCGCGGACCGCATCGTGGCCCTGCCGACTTCCACGGTGGGCAGTGTCGGCGTGCTCCTGCCGTCGCTGAGCGTAGAGGGTCTGATCGATAATCTGGGCATCCGCGACCAGACCCTGACATCGGGCAAGTACAAGGGCGCGGGCAGCGTACTCCGTGATATGACCCCGGATGACAAGGCCATCTATGAGGATATCATCCAGGATTTCTATCAGGATTTCATCTCCAAGGTCAAAGCCCGCCGGCCCGTGAGTGAAGAGGACCTCAAGATCATCGGCGACGGCCGCATCATGACCGCCAGGTCGGGACTCAAATACCACCTCATCGACGAGGTCGGGTATTATGAGGCCGCGCTCAAAGACGTGGAGGCGGCCGCTCAGGTGGAAGACCCCACCGTGGTGGTGTATCGTCGCATCGGCGAGAACAGCGGCGGGTTTTATTCCTGGCCGTAGTACACTTTTCCCGGCCATGGCGGCGGCCGGGATCCTCATGGCATAAAGGTTAAGGGTGGCCCTCAACCGGGAAGCCGGCATTCGACCAGCCCAGCCAGCCCTCGCGCATGATCCTGACATTGGTGATGCCGGCCCGGGTAAGTTCGGCGGCCAGCTTTTCAGCTTTGGAGCACTCGGCGTCCGAGCAATAGGTGATGATCAGGTGCTCCGGACGCCCTTGCAGCCTGGCGGGCAAGTCCGCGCCGGCTCCCGTCGACACATTCCAGGCCCCGGGTATATGACCGGCTTCGAATTCGTAAGTCTCGCGGGCATCCAGGAACAGCGCCGTATGGGAGCGAAAGTGGTTCAGGGCTTTGGGAAGGCTGATAGCGCTTGCCTTGCCCGGTTTGAGCTCTTTTACCGCCGGACGGGGCTGAAGCGGCAGTCCGTCATCCCGCAGGGCGTTCACCGCCAAAGCCAGCACGGCCGCGACGAGGACCAGCACGGCCCCCTGCCAGATGCCTTGTTTGACAAGCCCCCCGGACACCCTTCCCTCCTTGCTTTCGCGGCTGATGAAAAACGCGCTAGAGCCGCCTGGCCAAGACCGCGGCGCCGATGGCGCCGTTGACCTGGGCGCTGGGCAGGACTTTAATCGCCCCCAGCCTCAGCTCCAAGGCCTTGACCACCCCGATGTTCTTGGCCACGCCGCCGGTCATCATGAGCGGGGCCTGCACCCCTACCCGGTTGGCCAGCGCCGCCACCCGCGCCGCCACCGCGTCATGGATGCCGGCGATGATATTGGCCCTGTGCTCGCCCTTGGCGATGAGCGAGATCACCTCGCTTTCGGCGAAGACCGTGCACAGGCTGCTGATCTTGGATACATTCTCGGCCGAGAGCGAAAATTCGCCGAAGCTGTCGAGGTCCACCTCCAGGGCCCTGGCCATGACCTCCAGAAAGCGGCCCGTGCCCGCGGCGCATTTGTCGTTCATGACGAAGTCCCTGACCTTGCCGCCGGCATCCAGCGCGATCACCTTGCTGTCTTGGCCGCCGATGTCGATCACCGAACGCACGGATGCATCCAGGAAATGCGCTCCGGCGCCGTGGCAGATAATCTCCGTGACCGCCTTATCGGCAAACTTGACTGCTGAGCGGCCATAGCCCGTGGATACCACCCGGTCGATGTCCTTGGTCGTGAGCCCCAGCTCAGCCAGGAGCGCCTCATAAACAGCGCGGCCGGCCTGTTCGGCTTGATAACCGGTAAAGCCCACCGTGGCGCCCAGAATGACGCCGTCTTCAAGAACGGCGGCCTTGGCCGTGATGGAACCGATATCGATGCCCGCGGTCTTCATAGAATGTTAGCATAACATCCCCTGACCGGCCTGTCATCCGCTTTCAAGCGTTTCTATAGGTTTCAAAAACCAGGCTGATGTGCTAATACTAGGAGGGTGGAACATGACCGGTGGCGATATTACGAGCGCAGGGTGCGCAAGAAGGTGGGCATGGCCATCCGCGACTACGATATGATCCGTCCGCTAAACCGCGTGATCGTAGCGATCTCGGGCGGCAAGGATTCGCTCGTGCTCTTGCAGGTGCTCTCCGATCTCAAGCGCGCGGCGCCGATCGACTTCGAGATCATCCCCCTGCACATCAAAACCGGCTTTGAAGACGGTTTCGACAGAATCGCCGCCTGGGCGTTAGAGACGCTCGGTCTGGAAATACGGGAGATCCGGACGGATATCGCCCAAATCCTCGCCGAGGTATCGGACCCGGACAAGAGCGTCTGCGCCTTGTGCTCGCGCCTCAGGCGCGGGCACCTCTACAGCCTGGCGCGGGAGATGGGGGCCTCCTCGATCGCCCTGGGGCACACCAGAGACGACATCGTCGAGACCTTCCTGCTGCGCTGCCTGTACACCGGGCAGTTGGGCGCCATGCGTCCCGAACGGGTCTCGAACGACGGCCGCAACCGCGTGATCCGGCCCCTGGCGTATTGCCCGTCCGAGCTGGTCGAGCGCTACTTCGCGTTCCTAGAGATAGAGCCGGTGGCCAATAACTGCCCCATCAGGATTGACGGCAAACGCGCCATGGTGCGAGGCCTGCTGAAGGATCTGGAGAAGGACAACCCCAAGGCCAGGGCTTCGCTCTTTGCCGCGCTCGGCAACATCGACATGAAAAGCCTGTGCGTGCGGGAGGACCACGATGCGCATACCCATTGAGCCTCTGGTGCCCAAGCAGCGCGCCGTCAAGCGCGCCGCCGAGATCCTGAAAGAAGGCGGCATCATCGTGTACCCGACCGACACGGTCTACGGCATCGGCTGCAGCCTGTCCAATAAAAAGGGGATCGACGCCATCAACGCCATCAAGGGCAAGCACAAGCCCCGCAGCATCATGCTGGCCGACCTCAAGGATATCAGCACCTATGCCCAAGTGGACAACAATGCCTTTCGGCTCGTGCGCCAGCTGCTGCCCGGGCCGTATACCATCATCCTGCCGGCCACCAAGCTCGTGCCGCGGCTGATGCAGTCCAACCGCAAGACCATCGGCATCCGCATCCCGAAGCACTGGTTCTGCCAAGACCTAGTGTCCGAGCTGGGCGAGCCGGTCATTACCACCAGCGTACCCATGGGCCAAGACAAACTGCATATCGACCCTTTGGAGATCGAATCCGACCTGGGACATGTGGTGGATGCGGTCATCGACTGCGGCATCCTGCCCGATATCCCCTCCACGGTCCTGTCGCTGGACGGCGGGGTGGTGGAGATCATCCGCCAGGGCCAGGGCAGCACGGATTTTCTCACCTAGGATTTAAGGAAAAGCGCATGAAGAAGATGTTGATCAATGCCGTGCACCCCGAGGAAGTCCGGGTCGCGGTCGTGGAAGACGGAATCCTCAACGAACTCTATATTGAGAGCGCCTTGAAGGAACAACTGCGCGGCAATCTCTATAAAGGCCGCATCGAACGCCTCGAAACCGGCCTCAATGCCGTATTCGTGGATTACGGCCGCGAAAAGAACGGCTTTCTGCCCTTAGGCGATATCAATCCGGCCTTCCTGCCCGGTACGCCGGATACGAAGGATATCTTCAAGCACCTGCACAAGGGCATGGAGATCATGGTACAGGTGGGCCGCGAGGAGAAATCGGCCAAGGGGGCGCTCCTCACCATGAACATCTCCCTGCCCGGCCGGTACATGGTGCTCCTGCCGCACCAGGAAACCGCCGGCATATCGCGCAAGATCGAGGATGAGGATCAGCGCATGCACTTGAAGGATATCATCAAGCAGATCGAACCGCCCGCGGATATGGGCATTATCGTGCGCACGGCCGGCATGGACCGCACCAAGGCCGAGCTCTCGCGCGATATGAACTATCTCTTAAGACTCTGGAAAAGCATCCAGACCGAATTTAAAAAGGCCGCCTGCCCGGGCCTGATCTATCGCGAAGGCGATATCATCATCCGCTCCATACGGGACTACTTTACCAGCGACATGAAGGAGATCCTGATCGACGACGAGGAGACGGCCAGGCGCGCCATGCAGTTCATGAAGACCGTCATGCCCTGGCAGGCCAAGCTGATCAAGCCCTATCACGAGTCCCGGCCGATCTTCGCCAAGTATGAGCTTGAACGCCAGCTGCAGGAGATCTATGACAAAAAGGTGCGGCTGAAATCGGGCGGTTCGATCGTCATCGACACCACCGAAGCCCTGGTGGCCATCGACGTCAACTCGGGTCAGGGGACCTCCAGCCGCGACATGGAGGCCACGGCGCTGACCACCAACCTGGAGGCGGCCACCGAGATCGCTCGGCAGCTGATCCTGCGGGACTTAGGCGGCCTGATCGTGATCGACTTCATCGACATGCGCTCCAAGGAGAGCATCCGCAAGGTTGAGAAGACCCTCAAGGAAGGGCTTAAGGCCGACCGGGCGCACCTGAAGCTGGGCCGAATATCACTCTTCGGCCTCCTGCAGCTCTCGCGCGAACGTCTCTCCCCGCCGCTGCACGAGAAGAGCCATGTCATGTGCCCGCACTGTCAAGGCACCGGCATGCTGCGTTCGGTGGAGTCCTCGGCCTTCATGGCCCTGCGCGATATTCACCTGGCCCTGAACCGCAACCATACGGCGCGTCTGCGCGTAGCCCTGTCCCCTGACGTAGCCGCCTACCTGCTCAACCAGCAGCGCCGGCACCTCGTGCGGCTGGAGCAGGAATTCGGCACCGAGATTCACATCATCGCCGACAAGGATATGCCCCGCGGCGAGACGAACATCGAATCCCCGGCGGGAGATGGCATCTCACCTTTATAGATCATTACCCACCCATCAGGTTTTCTTGAGCGATCCATCCCTCATGGGGCATTAAGATTCATAATCCGTTTGCCGATAGCTTTCTAAAGAATCAGCAAGCATTTTAAATACATCTAAAATTACTCAAGGGGGGTATATGAAAAAAGTTGTCGGTATTCTCTTTTTGTTCCTGTTGTTGAACCTGCCGTGCTTCGCGGCCAATTACCGTATCGAGGTCCTGCAGGTCGGTCGCGTGCCGAGCTTTGACTTGGCCTTGGACGCCCTGAAGGCTGAAATGGCCAAGGGCGGCCTGGTGGAAGGCCAGAACGTTACGTTTAACCGCACCGTGATCGATGCGGATGCGGAGGCCGGGACCTGGGAAAAGGTCAAGATCCTGTTCAAGATCAAATCCGCCAGCGGCAAAATCGCGGATGCCAAACCGGACCTGGCGATCACCATGGGTACGGCCGCGACCAAGTA
>JBDKSM010000202.1:0-43294 GCA_039680665.1 Syntrophaceae bacterium
GCCAAGCTGGCCGCTATGCGGAAGAGTAAATAGGGTCCATCAAAATTGGAAAGGAGCTTGTTTTTGGCCGGTAACCCATTATATTTTTTGCGTTGCAGAGCAAAAATATATCATATAAATATAAAAAAGTTTGTGCACAGAAATCCCGCGTGGTGGATCGCATATGTATGAAAAATTTTATGGATTCACATCCAAGCCGTTTCAACTTACGCCGGACCCTTCCTCACTATACCTGAGCGCGAAACACGAAAATGCGCTTACCTATCTGGAATATGTCCTGAGGGAGCGTTCGGGCTTCATCCTCCTGACCGGCGAGATCGGTGCGGGCAAGACCACGCTCGTCCGGTACCTGCTCAGCATGCTTGAGCCGTCGGTCAAGACGGCCGTAATCCTCGACTCCAATGTCTCGCCCGATCAATTACTGACCATGATCCTGAGCGAGTTCGAGGTCGTGCCGCCCGGCCCGAGCAAGTCGGAGGCCCTGGAAGCGCTGAACCGTTTCCTGCTCGCGCGTTACGCTCAGGGCGGGTACTCGCTCCTGATCGTCGACGAGGCACAAAACTTTACGCTGGAAATCCTGGAGGAAGTACGCAGGCTCTCTTCCCTGCAGAGCGACGATCAGCACCTGCTGCAGATCATGCTGGTAGGCCAGCCAGAATTGAGAGCGCGTCTGAAACGGCCCGAACTGGCGCAGCTCAGCCAGTGCATTGGGGTGAGCTCTCATATACCGCACCTTTCGCGGGATGAAACCGCCGCCTATATCGCCTTTCGGCTGGAAAAGGCGGGTGGAAAGCCGGATATCTTCACCCCGGCGGCCATGCAACGGATCTACCGCGCCAGTCGCGGTGTGCCCCGCACCATCAACATTTTGTGCGATGCCGCTCTGGTATACGGCTTCGCGGAAAAGATGGCGATCATCGATGCCCCGGTAGTGGAGCAGGCGATTGAGGATCGTGAAGGTAGGGACTTGTTGCCGGCCGCCCCACTATCAGCGGAATCACCGTCAACGGCGGGCGCGGATGCCGGGGGCCAGTTCAATGAGTTTTTAAGCCGCTTGGACGACCTTGAGCAAAGCCTGAACATGCTCCAGCAGCAGATGGATTGGCGTATCGAGGATCTGGAAGGCAAGGGGCAGGGCTTCAAGGACGACCTGGTACGGAACATGAAAGAGCTCTACGACCGCGAGCGCGATCGCACCGATAAGCTGCTCTTCGAGTACTCCCGCATCAAGGAGCGCTGCGCCATGCTGGTCAAGGAGAAAGATGCCAAGGCTCAGGCTGCTTCGTCGGCCGAAAACGCCGAACTGATCGGACGCATGCGCGATATGCTCAATGCCGAACGCGAAAAGAACCGCCAGCTCGAGGAGGCCTACCAGCAACTCAAGGAGGCCTTCCGATGCCTCGAACAGAACCGGCTCTCTGAATTGGACCGCGAGAATCAGGAGTTCATCGCCAGCACCTTCATGGATAAACAACGCAATGGCAAGAACCGCTCTTGGTTAAAGTGAGTAAGGCGGGTAAAGTTAAACCTTCCTCCTTTTCCGCTAGCGGATGATCTCCTTAACACGGCCCACCTGACCTCCCAGGAGGCGGACTTTGATACCGTTGGGGTGAGCGGAGGACTTTGTAAGGATCTCCTGAACCGTGCCTTCGGTGAGCTTGCCGCTTTGTTGATCGGCCTTGAGCACGATCTTTACGCGTTCACCGATACGGATGTCGTTGCGGATACGTCCGTCCATCTTCAGTGCCTGACTTTTAATTGGTTGGTCAGGGAGCTGTTGCGCCCGGTGATCTCCATGGTCAACACAATCTTCTCGCGCTTGGCGGCTTTGTACAAGACGTTTGGCAAGGCGCCGGCATCCGCCGGAATTCTCATTTCAGCCACCCGCCTGCTTGACCCGGTAGCCAAGCCGCTTGAGCTCGCTCACGATCGGATCGCGGTGGTCGCCTTGAATCTCGATCGCGCCGTCCTTGACCGTGCCCCCCGCCCCGCACCTGTGCTTGAGGTGTTTGGCCAGTTTGACAAGCTTATCCTCTTCCAACGGCAAGCCCGTAACCAAAGTGACGCACTTGCCGCCGCGGCCCTTAGTGGAACGGCTCACCCGCGTTACCCCGTCACCCCGCGGCAGGGCCGAGGACTTCCTGCAGCTGCATGAGCTCATGGAGAGCCCGCAGCCTGGACATATCCGTCCGCGCTCGCTCGAATACACCGTCACAGCCTGATCATCCCGATGCATACGGCACATCTTTAGCAGATACAGGCCAAGCAGAGAAGCTTAAAAAAAGCAACTCCCATGTGCCCCTGGTAAAACGAAATAATTTGATCTATAGAGGGCGCATGAGAATTGACGAGCAGACAAATCACGACAGCATGATTGAGGAACTGGCCCGCAAGAACCGCGAGCTCGAGTGCTTCTTTGCGATTTCCTCCGCCATCGAGAAGCGTGGGGCAGGCTTCGACGACATCATTCAGGATATTGCCGGGGCCATACCGCGCGCCTTTACCTATCGTACCGGTGTCCGGATCATCCTTGACGGGCGGCCGTATGTATCCGAGGACTTCTTAGCCACGCCCTGGACGCTGATGCTGGAGCTCTCGGCGCTCTGTCGCCCCATTGGGACGCTCGAGGTGCACGCCGACGAACACCGGACTTTTCACCCTGACGAACATCAGCTTCTAAAGGTTATCGCCGGGAGGATAAGCCGAGTCTACGCGCGCCGACTGGCCGAAGAACAGCTCAGCGAAAGCGAAAACAGGTACCGCAGCCTCTTCGAGAACTCGCACGATGCCATTTATACCACCGCCCGCGACGGTACCATTATCGACGCCAACCAGGCCATGGTGGATCTCATGGGCTATGCCCGAGGCGAGATCATCGGCATGGATATCATCAGGCTCTATGAGCGGCCTCAAGACCGTGAGACCTTCCAGCGGACCATCGAATCGTGTGGAGCGGTCCACGATTACGAGGTGCGGCTGGTCCGGAAGGATGGAACCCCCATGGACTGCCTGTACACCTCCAGCGTCTGGAAACACGAGGATGGCAGCATCATCGGTTATCAGGGCATCATTCGGGATATCACCGAGAAGCGCAGGATGGCGGCGGAACGCGACCGGTTGATCGCCGAGCTCCAGGATGCTCTCGATAACATTCATACCCTGAAGGAACTTATACCCGGCAGCAATGCGGACCAGGAATCCGCGCCGACCGGGCCTGCGAAAGCCGACTCCAGATCTCCATCGGCCGGCACACGGAAGCGGTCTATAACCAAAACAAGTGCACCGCGGAGCAGAAAGAGTTCGGCGAAGGTGAAAAGCTGATCACAAAACCCCCGAACCCCTCAGGGCGAGGTCCGGGGGTGTCTTATGCGGTTTTCCGATCTAGCAGTAACAGGTGCGGTTGATGATGATCTTCTTCAAATCGTCGGACAGATCATTGAAATAGGAGCAGTATCCGGCGACCCTCACCAGGAGATGTGGATATTTTTCCGGATGGTCGTAAGCGTCCAGCAATATCTGCCGGTCGATGACATTGGGCTGGAACTGCATGCCGCCTTTCTTGAAATAGGTGCTGATGATGCCGGCGAGGTTCCTGACCCCCTGCTTGCCCTGGAACAAGGCCGAATCGATCGTGAAGGTGACCGTGGTGCCGTTGGGGGCGTAGCTGGCGAAATCCACCCCGGCCACGGCATTCAGGGATGATAAGAGATCCGAGGTTTCCATGCCGTAATGGGGCGTTATGCTGTTGGCCAGCGGAACGCCTTTGAGCCTGCCTGAAGGCAGGGAGGGCGTTTTCTTGCCGTACACGTCATTAACGTTCAGGGCATAGTAACCGGCGGTATAGATGCCGCCGCGCGTACAGTTCGGCACCGACTTCAAGGCGTTGCAGTACATCTCCAGGCTCTTGTTCACCCAATCCACAGCCTCTTGGGAGTCGTCCTGTCCGAATTTGGGGACCGCCAGCAACGTGGCCCTGACCTGCTGATTTTTTTCGCCTTCGAAGTCGCTGTCGATGGCTTCGATGACCTCGTCGATCGAGTACTGCTTGTTTTTGAACACTACCTCGTTAATAGCGAACAGCGAGTCCGCCACATCCGTGATGCCCACGCCTTGGATGCCGCTACTGTTGATGGTCGCTCCGCCGGCGCATGCGTCTTTGCCGCTGGCGATACAGCCCGGGAAGAGGGTGGAGGTCAGGGGGGTGGTGAAGTGTTCACGGATCACCGCCTCGATCTTCTGATGATCGCTCAGGATGGAGTTGGTCAGGAAATTCAGGCGCGCCTGATAGCGATTAAGCAGCTCGTCCATGCTCTTGGGCGGCTTTGGCTTAGCGGCGCGCCTTCTCTTGAAGCTCTGCCGGGCTTCTGCGTATTTTGAAAGGATGAATTTGGAGACCTTGTCTTCCCTGCGGCAGTTGTACTCCACGAATTTGGTGGTCATTTTCTCCAGCTGATCGATGAGGCCGAAGTTCCACAAATCATCCTCTTCACCCTTAAGGGCCTGCAGGAACGGCAGGGTGACGTTTACATTGGCACAGTCGGTATTGCCGAAATGATCGTCCGAGGCATTGGGCTCCACGCAGCCGATGATGGCGTAATTGCGCGTATGCTCAAGGGGCGTGGTGGGGTAATGCCTGGCCATGGTTTCAAGGTAGACGGTGTCATTGTAGAGAGCCGGCATGGGCGCGCCGTTGATGTACACCTCGGCCAGACGGTCCAGATACTCCTGGGGGCTATCCTCGTGGATGCGGGCCGTCATGTTGACGGAGTAGGGCTGCAGTTCGCAGATATCGAGCAACATGTAGGTGAGGTCGTTGGTGGCGTCCTGGCCGTCTCGGTCCACCCCTCCGGCCGTCACGACCTGGTCGGTGGACATGGTCTCGAAGAGCCTGCCGATCCTGAGGTAGGTGTCGCCGTCGTTGACCAGGATGGCTTCGTCCATCTTGAGGATGAACAGGGCCAGCAGTTCCTTGGCCTGCTCGTAATCGATGATGCCGGCTTCCTTGTCACGCTTATAGTATGGATACAGGACCTGATCGAGGCGTCCGTGGGAAACTGCGTTCTCGTAGGACTCGATGCACAGCCCGATCTGCAGGAAGAGCATGCTCTGGAGCGCTTCATGGTAGGAACGGGCCGGATTTTTCGGCACATGGCGGCAGATGGCGGCCATCTTTTCCAGCTCCTGGCGGCGCTGCGGGTCCTTTTCCTCTTTGCTGAGTCTGGTCAAGGCTGAAGCGTAGCGGGCTGCAAAGTCCTCCAGGGCCTTGAGTGCGATGATGGCGCCCTGGTAGAAGTCCTGACTGCTTTGAGGTTTATCCTTGCGCATCTCCTCGATCTCTTTGATGATGCCGGTGGTGCCCAGCCTGACCATGCGCTCGTAATTGACCGTGAAGTGCGCGATGGCGGCCATGTTGTTGTTGAATCCGGCCACGTTCTCCGAGGCGCGCGCGATGGTCAGCATGAACTTCTTGACCGAGTCGTTGACCTTGATCAGCAGGCAATGACCCAGCCAGAAGGGCAGCGTGCGGTAGAAGAAGTTGATCCGTTCTTTCCAGGTGCACTGGAAGGCCACCGGCTTCTGACGGTGGATCTGGTGGAGGATGGATGCGAAGAGCGCGCCGTAGTGTTCTTCCCAGATCTGGCCGGCGCAGCGCTTGGCCGTGAAGTTGCCCACCAGCAGCTCATGCGGATAGACGATGACGCTCTTGTTGTTCAGGACGTACGCCAAGCGCTCGGAGCGGTGGATCGGATTGGGTTTGTCAAAGCCGTGCTGCTTGTAATAATCCGTTTTCAGCCGGGAGACCTCGAAACACAGGCTGCGGCCGCTTCCCCGGATGTCGTTCTGGATGTCGTACACGCGCTGGGTGAAGGCGGCCTTGTGCCGGGCGGCATCCAGGTCGTAGCAGGCGGCCTTGATGCCCAGCGACGTAAGTGTTTCGACCGCACTCTTGACGGCGGCCAGGCTCTGCTCATGGGTGATGTTCAAGGGCTCGGTCATGAGTCCAAGGCGCTTGGCCTTGTCCTCGTACATGTTATGGTATTTCAAGAGCTCGATCGAGTCATGGCCAACGGATTTCAGGAAATCCGCGGCGGCCTTCATCCGGTCTTCTCCGTCATTGTATCCCGGCACGATCACCATGCGGAAGTTGATTGACGCCTTAGCGTCGAGAAGTTTTCTGATATTCTCATGAATGAGTTTGCCGTCCTGTTTGGTGCAGCGCTTATGCAGCTCTTCATCTCCCACCACTTTCAGGTCCACGAGGAACAGGTCGACGTGTGGGGCCGCTTTTTTCACATGTTCCCACGGTACGTGCAGGGAGGTCTCCACGGAAACCTGGATGTTCTCATCCTTCAGGAGCTTCAAGAGCCCTGTCAGGCTGTCCGGGTCCTGGAGCAGCGGGTCACCGCCCGAGAGCGTCACGCCGCCGCCGGTTGCATGATAATACTCTTTATCCCGCAAAACGACGTCCATGATATCCTTGATGGTATAATTCGAATCAGGGGCCAGGTCCGGGCTTAGGGACAGCGCTTCCGGATTCTGGCACCACAGGCAGCGCAAGGCGCAGCCCTGGAAAAAAACGGTGGTGCGAATTCCGGGGCCGTCATGCACACAGGTGCGTTGAATCTTGAGCACGTTGAGCTTGTCGGCATTGGCGTCTTGGCTCTTCTTATGAGATTTGGCCGTTTCGTGTTTTTCCAAAGGTTGCTTGCTCTGCATTATCTCCATGTTGACTCCTTTGCCCGGATAGGCAATCTAATATTGAATGATCATTCTATATAAAATTATCAGGGTCATGTCAAACCAAATTCCCATGGTAATTAGTCCATGGAGAGATGTTGGTCAATCCCATTGCACCGGACTCCTTTTCCATGCCCGCCGGGGTGGTGAATCTCATGGTTGGGAAGCCCCTTAGAGGCAGAGCTCCAGGACTTTCTCGACCAGTTGCGGGGTTACATCGTGGTTTTCGCCCAGGTGGACCATGCCGTGCGCGGTGAGCTGTTCCTGTACGCGGACGATGCAATCCGTGCCGATGCCGTAGGCGCTCAGGCGGGTAGGCACCTGCATCTGCTCGAAGAAGGTCCGGGTCTTTTCGATGGCGGCCTCGATGCGCGTCTCTTCGTCGCCGGTGGCCAGGCCCCAGACGCGCTCGGCATATTGCAGGAGCTTCAGGCGTTTGTCTTGGGCCCGGACCGTGAGCATGGCAGGCAATACGCAGGCCAGGGTCTTGCCGTGGTCCAGATCATACAGGGCCGTGAGCTCGTGGCCGACCATGTGCGTGGCCCAGTCCTGGGGCACGCCGGCCCCAATGAGCCCGTTCAGACCCAAGGTGGCGCACCACATGAGGTTGGCGCGCACATCGTAGTTTTCGGGCTCGGTCAAGGCCTTGGGTCCTTCCTCGATCAGGGTCAGGAGCAGGCCTTCGGCGAAGCGGTCCTGAATCTTGGCCTGGGCTGGGTAGGTGAGGTACTGCTCCATGACGTGCACATAGGTGTCCACTACGCCATTGCCGATCTGGCCGGACGGCAGGGTATAGGTCTTGGTGGGGTCCAGCACCGAGAACACGGGGAACAGCAAGGGATTGGCAAAGGGCAGCTTGGCGCCTGCAACGCGGCGTGTGATCACGGCCCCGGCGTTCATCTCCGAGCCGCTGGCCGGCAGCGTCAACACGGTCCCTAAGGGCAGGGCTTGCTTGATCGCCCGGCCGAAGCTCGTCAGGATCTCCGTGGGATCGTCCGGGTGAGGACAGGCCGCGGCTATGAACTTGGTGCCGTCGATCACTGAGCCGCCGCCTACGGCAAGCAGAAAATCGGTGTCTTGAGCGCGCGCCAGCTCGACCCCTTGCAACAAGGTTTCATAGGTGGGATTGGGCTCGATGCCGCCGAACTCGCTTACATCGTAGCTATCAAGAGCGGTTTTGACCTCGTCCAGGACGCCGGTGCGCTTGACGCTGCCGCCGCCGTAGGTGATCAACACCTTGGCTTGGCGGGGGATATATCGGTTGATCTCCTTGATGCGTCCCTGGCCGAAAAGAATCCGGGTGGGATTGTGAAATGTGAAATTGAGCATGCCGGGCAGACCTCCTCTTCATCAGAGTAACTTTATATATACAATACCATATGCTGGTTGTCCGCATTTTTAGTGTTAATGTTTATGAATTTCATGACGATATGGTCGATACGGTTGGTATGGCTATGATTACACAGAACTTATTCTCAGACGATGACATCAGGAAGACCTACGAGGTCGTCCCTGATCATAAATTCACCCGGGATGTCATCACTAACTATTCCACCAACCAGAACGATATCCGTGACGTGGCCCTGGGCGGTCTTGACCTGAAGAACTGTGTCAAGGTGCTTGAGCTCGGGTGCGGCTATGGACATTTCACCGAAAGGCTCGCGGGCCGGCTGGCCGATGGCGCTCATATCACCGGCATGGACTTGCTGGAAGGCAACCGTGTGGGGTTCATGGCCACCCTGGAGAGGGCCGGCTTTCAAGGTAGCTTCATTAAAAGCGGGGCCGAGATGATCCGCGACTACCCGATGCAGAGCTTCGATCTGGTGATCGCCAGCTATTCCCTGTACTTCTTTCCCTACCTCATCAGCGAAATCGCCCGCGTGCTGAAGCCCGAAGGCATCTTCATCACCATCACCCACAGCAAGTTCTCGCTCAAGGAGATCACCCGCCTCATACCGCACAGCCTCAAGACCATCGGCTTGGCCTCACCCAAGGTCATCGCCATCAACAGGCTCTTTCTGTCGTTCTCGCAGGAGGAAGGACAGAGCAAGCTCGCCCCGTTTTTCCAAACGATCGAGATGATCCGCTACCCCAATGCGATGATTTTCCCGTCCGAGAAGATCATCGACTGCATCAATTATATCAGCAAGAAGCGTTTTCTCTTGTTCAAGGACATCACCAGGCAGTACCCGGATAAAATTGATGACGTGCAATTGCAGATATTCCAGCAGGTGAACATCCTGGCGCGCAATAAGGGTTCTTTCACCGTCACCAAGGATGACGCCGTCTTCCGCTGCCGTGCGCCCCTGGCCGGGGCGGCCGCGATGCTGGCCGCCGGCGTCTCCGCCTAGTACGGCACGCGACCTTTGGCGTAAATCCTATCCTTTAGGATTCTTACCTGCCGGCAAACGGCAAAGCCGTTCCTTTCTCATGACGAAAACCCCAACGGGAGCGCACGCATTTGGAGCTATCTTCTCGGGATGCAAGTGTGTTAGAGAGGATGCGATCATCTGATGGCCGATTGATCTTAAGAGGGAGATACGCAACAATGCCGTCAAGAAAGATGTGCCGGATGGATGGGACGCCGTCAGGCTCGGGGGCCGACATGCGCCTTAACCGGAAACAATAGATGCAAGCCTACTGCCTTTTACTCGCCTCGCCCCACTTTCCCCACCACTTTCCCCGCGGCATCCTTGAAATGGCGGGCTTTCTGGAGGCCAACGGTTGCCCGACCGCGATTCTCCCCCTGAGCTATTATTTGGGTGGGATCGATCTTACCCAAGGTTTTACATCGGAACAGGTCGCCCTGATCGAGGACATGCTGCGTGAAACGCTTCAGCAAACGGGTGCGTCCGTGGTTGGGATCAGCAATTCTTTTACCCCGGATTACCCGAGCTGCGTCAAGATTCTCGAGCTCTGCAAGCGCATCGATGGTAGGTTGGCCACGGTCATCGGCGGGCCGCACGTCAGCTTTATGGACCGCGAGAGCCTGTCATCGCCCTTTGTGGACGTGGTGGTGCGGGGGGAAGGCGAGTGGTCCATGCTCGAACTCCTCTGCGCCCTGAAAGCAGGGACGGACCTCGCGGCCGTGGACGGCATCACCTTCCGGCAGGATGGTCGGATTATTAGGAATCCGGATCGGTCCCTGGGCGACATGGCCGAGATCCCGCCGATCGATTTAGACCTGCTGCCCTATGATCTCCTTCATACAGCCCAAATATACGGGATCTCGACCCGCGGATGCGCCTACCGTTGCCGGTATTGCGTGGAGAGCGCCTTCTGGCGGAAAAAGCGCAACTACACGGTCAAACGGCTGGTGGATGAGATGGAAGTCCTCGACAAGCGTTTCGGCAACAAGATCCTGGGCTTCTTCGAGAGCATGCTGGACGCCGATTCCACCCAGCTTTTTCATCTATGCGACGAGATCGTTGCGCGGGGCATCACCCTTTCCGAGAAGTTCAATTTCCATGTGCGGCCGGACAGCGTCTCCCGAGAACGCATCGCGGCGGTCCGTCGCGCCGGCATGAACTGGGCCAGCATGGGCGTTGAAAGCGTTTCGCCCCAGGTCCTGAAGATGATGAACAGGGCCAACCTGAACAGGGACTGCATCGTCGATGCCTGCCGGATCCTGCGCGCGCAAGGCGTGCATGTCCATACTTATTGGATCGTGGGCCACCCGGGCGATACCCTGGAGGAATCGGAAGACTCCTTTGCCTTCCTCAGGTACCTCATTGAGAACGAACTGTGCCAAACGGCCGAAGCCATGATCTTTCAACCCTATCCGGGCACCTGTTTCTTTGCGGAGCCGCGGAAATACGGGGTCGAGATCCTGGAGCCGGACTGGAACCACTGGCGACGTTTCGACAGCCGCCCCGTTTACCAGTTGACCGATTTCAAGGCCGAGGATATCCAGGCGGCATGGCGGCGGATGGACGGCTACCTCCATACGTGGAAGCTTTTATCGCGTCTGGGAACGATCGACATCGATGGCGCGGCATCAGTGCCCGACAAAGGGGCCGTACAGTAAGGCGCAGGAGCTTGGCCGGTGTGTTGATCCGGTATGTAGCCGGTGCGACAGTCCCACGTCAGGCTTGATTCAACGCCATCACGTATCATCTTCCTGGACCTGAATGATCCAGCGCTTCTGGCATTACTCTAAGCTATGCTGTTAATTTTTATCATCCCGATTCCGATAGAATAGATGAAAAAACATATGTATGAGCAAGGAGGGCAACATGGTTTTGTACCGTAGGGCGGGTAAGCCGATAAGCTTTATTCTGACAATAATTCTGACGCTATTGCTTACGGGATGCGGCTCATCCGATAGTGACCACAACGTGGTGTCTTTTAGCGGGGAAAGCATATCCGGCAAAGTCGCCGATGGATATGTAAACGGGGCAACTCTCACCGTGTACAGCTGCGCCGATCTAACGGAAGAGAACGTGATCGGCACCGGCACCACCGATGCGAACGGCGCCTTCTCCATAACGCTGAGTACGACCACGGTCCCTGATCCGATCTATATCAAGTCCGAAGGCGGTACGGACATCGACCTGGGGCTCCCTGCCCCAGTCATGCTGTTTGCCGGCAGCGCGGACGGAAACGGCAGCTACAACGTCACCCCGCTCACTGACATGGTCTATAAATATATCGGCGTTCAGGGGAGCCTCAATGCTTCGCAGGCCTTTCTCACTGGCGTGCTCGGCATCAGTGCCGACGATCTTGGTGCCGATCCCGTGGAAAATGCCACCGCCGGCGTGGCCCTTACCAAGGTTCTGGCCTCCGGGACCCAGGGAAGCACCCTCTCTACCGGTGAATACACCATGCATCTCCTTTACTTCGAACGAGAAGACCTGGGTGAAGTGAACTTGCCGGACCTGGCTGCTGTTACGGCGAGGATAATTGCGCTCCCCATAACGGTGAACGCTGATGGTTCGATCGAGGAGGAATTCGAGGGGATCGATTTTGACCATGATGGAGAGGATGACGTGTTGGAGTTATCCGGCGCGGTGATCGGCGGATCCCTTTTTCTCGGCATCGACGTCAACGATGACGAAGATAACGCGATGGTCATGACACTCGGAGGCGAGGTCGGGCTTTTCGGCAGTCTCTCCGGCCGCTGTTACCTGCGTAGCGAAGGTATATTCGGCGGTGGTTTCCGTCAAGGGGTCTTCGTGGCTACCTTCACCCCGGTCGGCATAACCGAAGGGCAGAAGACCGCCATGTTTCAGCAACTGGGTGCAATCATGGGTTCGGACGAAGTCTCTTACCTGCTCTTCAGCGATGTGCTTATCGGGAATGTGATTGATGACGGAGCAAACAAGCCGCAGATCAGCTATGGGACGGTCGTACTGGCGCAGGACGGCGCCAACGGATTCGACTACAGCGCCCTCACTATGAACAGTATCAAGTACAATGCAGGTGGCGACGCTGTCGAAGAAGAGTCTGTCTGGGATGCGGCGGGCGGAGATCTCGACTACATCGGGGCATCGGAGCAGACGCGCATCCTCGCGGTGCGTCAGGGCGACACCTACCTCATTATTCCGGGCGGAGGACGCAAGGGAGTTTCCGTCACGGTCGACGGCGGCCACAACATCCTCAAGGCAGGCCAGGTGTTTTTCAACCGCTCCGACAGTCTGGCGCCAGTACTGGAGGCCGGCACTGACTATACCCTGGCCCAGGCATTCATGGGCACCTCGGTCCTGGCCACGGTTCCACGTGCGGATGCGCTTGAACAGGTCGTTCCTGAGACCTTCCCCAGCCTCAGCGTGCCAGCCAGCGGAGGAAAGGCCTTCGGCAGCGTCTACAATGCGGACAGTGGCGAAATCTTCGCGGTATCAGGCGGGTTCCTGGCCCTGAAAAACGACGCCAACGAGTTCTTCGCCGATGCGGGCGATTATCTTACAACGCTGGAGATGTACGAGACCGGCGCCCTTGCCGGGGTCCGTCTCAATGCCGGTGCCTGGTGGGTGCCCGGTGGCGGAGACGCTTACCAGACGCCCATCGGGGCCGTGATGTTTGCGTGCAAGGACGGCGACCCGGCCCCGGCCTTCAAGGGCACCATGAAGTTCCTGGCCCGTGAGTTCCTGGGTGGGGCGGTATTCAACGAGATCCCGGCCTGGACCGCCGGAAAGCTGACCATCAATATTGACGGCGGGGTGGCGACCGGGACCGGTCTCTTGACCGTCGAGTACATCGACGGGTGCGGATACGATCCGGACGATCCCATCGGCGGGGACAGCTTCGGCGAGGCGGTGCAGAACTTCCCGTCCGTCGTGAGCATGCAGGTCGAAAGGATCGGCCCCAGTAACAGTGGTCTGCTGCATATCTACGGCACCGGCACGTACTCCCTCTACTTCATCGATCAGGACTCGGAAGATAAGGAATACTACTGGGACATCTATTGGCCCATCGGGGCGCCCAAGGGGGTCTACATGTTCAGTTACCGTGACAACGAAGGGGTATTCACGGTGAACGAGATCGGGGAGGCCAGCGTCACCTATTAAGCGGGTTTGCGGACATAGAATGCACCGCGGGACGGGGCTGCCCCTGTCCCGCGGAGTTATGCCTGCCAGGGAAAGCCCGGTTGATAGCTCGTTTCTAGCTGGGTTTCTCGATGGCCGAAGTCAGGATCAGGTCCAGCACGCCGTCCAGTTGTTTGCGGCTGATGTTTGAACCGGTAATGGCCATGATCGCGATATAGTTCGCCATGGCGATGAGTATCCGGCAGAAGACCTCCGGTGGATGCTTCAGGACGATGTGCTTGTTCTCGGCCGCCTTTTGAAGGTTCTCGCTGAAGAGCGTCATCATGGTCTTATCGAAGCGGCTCACATAGGAATTCACGTCGGGATCGTTGATCGTCAGGGCGATGATCCACAAGATCGCCAGGTTGACGGATTCGCGGTCCTCCATGACGATGCTCAAGCCCTTGATGCCCTTATGATAACGCGCGTAAAGGTCGCCTTCCTGGTCTCTGAATGCCTCCAACAGCAATTTCATAAAGGAGTAGGTTTCATCCAGCAGGGAAACGAAAAGATCCTTGGTGTTCTTGAAATGCATGTAGATGGTTGGTTCCGTGATGCCGGCCGCCGCCGCGATCTTGGCCGTAGTCGCACCGCCGTAGCCTTCCTCGACAAAGACCCGCACGGAGCTTCGCATGATCTGTTGCCGGCGTTCGGCGGCGCGCATACGTCTCGGTCTGGGCGGTTCTGATGGAACCGGTTCGCTCAGAGATGCCTCGCCTAGTCTGCTCATTGTAATCCTTCTCTCCTGGGAAGACGCTTAGTTGTATGGCGCCGCTTTGGGCGCTGGCCCTCCCCCGTTGCGAACGGAGAGTGGCCTCAATGCTTCGCAGGATACTAGTATATACTAAGTTGTAGACTTAATCCATAATATAAGGAATCGTTGTGCGTCAATGGAGAAAATGCCGCTCCGATGGCAATTTTAATAAAAGACGGCGTTTATGGCAAGATGATCAGCCCGGGAGCGGGGTTTATAAAAGGCACGCTCCCCTGGACCTCTCCCGGCGCGTCTCTGTATCAAGTGTAATGAGTAATCCGTAGTCGATTTTATCCTTAGAGTGGTCCTCTACCTAGTCGAGGGGCTTGGCCAGCTGTAGCACCTGCATGGGGAGCTGCAGGTTCAAGGCCTTAAGCTCGAGAAGATCGATATGGATATCCAGTTTCTCCTGCCGTGCCACGGGGAGCGTCTCTGGTTTGACGCCTTCTTTGAGAATTTTCAGGGCCTGCTTGCCGGTTATACCGCCTACAATACCGAAGTCGGGTGCTATGTACAATACACCGCCGCGCGAGCGCTTATGCCCGCCCAGTACGGATGATATGACGGGGATGTTCTTTTCATGGGTGATGACACGCATTTCCTGTGTGGGTTCATAATCGCGCAGGGCATAATACACATCGATGGGGATTAAGAAGGCCTCGATCCCCTTGGCGACCAATTCATTGCCAGACGGGGTGAACTTACTGGATTTATTCACCTGTTTAGATAGGATGGTAATGCCGAACTCGGCGCTCTTGGACTTGGCTTCCTGGACATAGGCAATGGCGTTTTCATCGTCGCTGTGAATCACCCCTATGGTCTTGATTTTCGGGAAGGTCAACTTGGTCAACTGCAGCACATCGCGGGGGTCCATGTAGATGGTGGCGCCGGAGAAACCCGGTCCGGCTTGCGTTTTGGACTTGCATCCCACCAGCTCGGGGATGGCCACGCAGGTGAAGAGCAGGGGAATGCCGGCGCCGATGATCTTGTCCTTGGAATATTTGGTGGCGGGCGTGCCCACCGTGATGACCAGGTTTGGCTTGGCCTCCGCGATGCGCGCAGCATTGGACTTGATCTTGAGGAAGATCTTGGCCTTTTCCCAGATGCCGGCATCGAGGTCCGCGTCGATCACGGTGCGGTTGATGCTCAGGTTTTGCCCCTCGACCAGACCGTTCTTGGCCAGTTCGGCCTTGAGGGCCGCAACCGCCATATCAAAGGCGTCCACGTTGCCCACCTGCAGGATTTCGATGCGATAATTCGCCCCTTGGCAGGGCAGGGCGCAGAATAGGAATACGATGGCGATATACAAAGACTTTTTCATTCAGTTCTCCTCTTTTCCCACGTCCAAACGTGGGTTTGATGGACAAGGTCGGGTCTTAAAAAAGCTGTTTTATCTGCGGCGGCCCGCGGTCGATCCTTGTCTAAATAGCTGTTTCGGTTTAGAATTAAAAATTCTTGACGATCAATGGTCTTGACAGAATGGAAAAAATAATCCAAAGATAATATTTTATATGAGCACACTACTCCATTTTTCCAAGAAAAACCGCTTGAATATTTCTCGCGTGCTGATCGGCTCCTTGATCCTGCTCGATTTTCTCTCCACCCCACACTGGCCGATGAAGCCGGGGACACTGATTCTGATTGAGTTCCTGGCCTTCATCCTGGTCATGATCGCAACCTTCGGCAGGCTGTGGTCCTTGAGCTACATCAGCGGCAACAAGAGCCAGAACCTCATCACCAACGGTCCCTATTCCCTGATGCGCAACCCGCTGTATTTTTTCAGCCTCATTGGGGCAATCGGGCTGGGCATAGTCTCGAAGAGCATGTTTATTTTCAGCGTGATCCTGGTGGCCTTCGCCGTCTATTATCCCCTGGTCGTCAGGGCCGAGGAAGAACACCTCGAGCGCATACATGACGATGACTTCCGGCGCTACAAGGACGCCGTGCCCATGTTTTTACCCAGCTTTTCGAACTACCAGGAAGAACCGAGCTTCTCGGTCGATGCCCGGCGCCTGCGCCGTTCCTTCTTCAGCGCCGTGTGGTTCCCCTTGATCTTCTTCATCATGATCACGGTCGACCGTCTCCAGGCCTTGCAGATCATGCACCCTATTTTCATTATCAGGTGATTGAATGAATCCGCCGGCCGACATGCCTTAAGGCGTGTCCGCCATCACGGTGCAAGGTTTGTATGCAGAGGGTGCTTTCATAAGGGGGGGTGCCGATGGCCCACTCTCAGGCGCGATTATCCGGAGCCATGATCCGTACGGCCCGGTTTTTCACCTGGCCGGATAGGGCCTTATATTTGGGGATGGGGGTTGACGCCGAAGTCCATTGCCATCATGCGGTGCAGGTATGTATTTCCCTGGAGGCGCCGATTCTGGTCAGGACCCCGGCCGATGATGCCTGGAAGGCCTTCCGGGCGGTGATGATCAAATCCGATGCGCCGCATCAATTTCAGGGACGCGGCCAGGCGCTGGCCATGCTCTACATCGATCCGCACGCCCGGGATACTCTGGCAATCAGGGAATACGCCGCCTGGGAAAACGGCTTGGCCGAGGTATCAATTAGCCGTTTTGCGGCCGACGTGCAAACCTTTCGGAGCTGTCTGGGCGAATCCTATGATCGCGGCGCATTGTATGCCGCGTGCAACCATATCATCCAGGCGCTGGGGGACAACCGCCTTGCGCTTCCCAAAGAAGACCGGCGGATCCTTAATATTCTGCACATGCTCAACACCCAGGAAGTCCAGGGCGTTTCCCTCAGGCATATTGCCGCGCTTCATGGAATGTCATTCTGGCGGCTGGCACATCTCTTCAAGGACCAGGTCGGGCTTCCCATGCGCCGCTACCTGCTCTGGCGCAAGATCATTCTGGCCGTGCAGACCCTGGAAAAGGCCGCCACATTCACCGAGGCCGCCCATCATGCCGGTTTCTCCGATGCGGCCCATATGAACCGCACCTTGAAACGCATGTGCGGTATCAAGCCTTCTTTTTTCCATTCCCGCAGCAAATTCGTTCAAGTCATTTCCTGTTCTGGACAGTAATATGATCCCATGCGGCGTCTCGATGGCAATGGGTCGCCAGTGTAATGATAAAATCTTCTCTTAAAGGAGGAATCATGTTTGTTGGGGATCTGCTCAAGCAGCATGCACATCTGAAGCCGGACCAGGAGGCCCTCGTCTTCAAGGACCGGCGCATCACCTACCGCGCGTATGATGAACAATCGGATATGGTGGCCCAGGGGCTGCTGGACCTCAAGACCGTTAAGGGAGACCGGGTGGGCATCTATATGTCCAGTTGTCCGGAGTTTCTCTTTATCTACATGGCGTGCGCCAAGATCGGCGCCGTGGCCGTGCCGGTCAGCTGGCGTTTTACCCCGCAGGAGATTAGGTTCATTCTTGAAGATGCGGGCATTTCATGCCTGCTTATGTCATCCGGATTCGAGGGCCAGGATTTTGTGCATACCTTGGCGCAGGTGCGCGCCGATCTTCCCGGGCTCAAGCATGTGATCATGCGGGACGAAGCGGCTGAGGCCGACGGCTTGATCCCCTACCGGGAGTTACTCAAAGAGCCGTCCGAGGCCCTGCAGACGGCCCGTGCGGCTTTTGTCCCGGATGATTCGGTGCTTTTCCTCTACACCTCGGGTACTACCGGCGTGCCCAAGGCGGCCATGCTTTCTCATCGCAACCTGGTATCCTATGCCCGCGGCATGCTCAAATCCTCGGGATGCGTGGAAGGCGACACCGTGCTGCTCAACGTCCCCCTGAACCATGTCGGCGGCGCGGTCATGGCGGTCATGGCCTGTCTGTCGCTGGGCAACAAACTCGTACTCATGGACGCCTTCAATCCCGAAGAAACCCTCAAGGTCATTATGGACGAGAAGGTAAAGGTCATCGGCCAGGTTCCGGCCCAGTATATCCTGGAACTCCTTAACCCGGCCGTGGACAAGTACGACCTCAGCTCGGTCAAGATCCCCATTGTTTCCGGGCAGGCCTGCCCGTCCGATCTGATCACACGGATCAAGGAGCGCATGGGGATACTGCCCGTCAATGCCTACGGACTAACCGAAGTCAGCGGCGCCATTACCTTCACCAGCCCGGAACAGGGCATCGAGATCCTGAAAACCACGGTGGGAAAGCCTATGGACGAGGTCGAACTGGCTATCATGGACGAGCACGGCCGTATCCTTCCTGCCGGATCGGTGGGGGAGATCGCGGTCAGGGGCGGACCGGTCATGTCGGGCTATTGGAACCGGCCGGATGAAAACGCCAAGGTGTTCGACACCCAGGGTTTTCTGCACACGGGCGACATGGGCAGGCTCGACGAGGACGGCAACCTGATCATGGTCGCTCGGAAGAAGGAGATGTATATCCGCGGGGGCGAGAACGTATATCCACCTGAAGTGGAAGAGGCCCTCATGCAGCATCCCGGGGTCTTCCTGGCCGCAGTGGTAGGTCGTCCCGATCCGGTCATGGGCGAGGTCGGCCGGGCCTATATCATCCCGGCCCCAGGCGTCAAACCCGCGGCAGAGGAAATCCAGGAATTTCTCAAACAAAGGTTGGCGCGCTTCAAGATCCCCACGGATGTGATCTTTGTCGATCAACTGCCCCTGACCCCGCTGGGCAAGGTCAAAAAGCTCGAGTTGTACCGGCAGATCGCCCAGGAGTTTGGGAAGTGATGGAAAAAACCAAGCATGCAGGCATGCGGCGGTTCTTATCGGCATCGCTGTGTACGATCCAGCAACGGCCGGATCGGTGATACAAGCCCGGCCGTTGCTGGGTTGAGAACGTTGTTTAGAGTCTAAGGGAGAACCCCGCACCGACGAACCAGTTGGTCTTTTCGTAATAGCCCGTGCCGGTATAGTAATCAATGGACGTATCGCTGAAGCTACCGCGCACCGTGCTTGATCCATCACCGTCGAGCTTCAACTTCTGATATCCGCATTTGGCAAAGGGTTCAATGCTTACCTGGTTGAGCTTCACGGTTGCACCGGCCGACACATTGGCGCCCCAGGTATATCCATCCCCCGAAATGTCCACGGGATATAAGAAGCCGTTGGTTCTTGACATGACATAGGCGTAGTCTCTGTCCACCCAACCGTAGAAGAGATTGAGGCCCGCACGTATGGCCAGCGACGGGGAATAGTCTTTTTCGGCCGCCGTTTTGCAGGTGAAGCGATGTTCGACATGCTTGGGGTAGTCGTCGTAGTCATCAACCGACGTCGGGGTTCCTATCATCGTGAAGGTGAAGTTCTGGTCGAGATGCAGGTAATCATAATAGAATCCCGCCGCTGTTCTGGCACCACTTGCGGTCGTGTAATCGAGGCCGCCTCCCGTTTCCAGCGCCAGGTCCTTGGCTTCATGCGAGTAATCAACGATCCCGAGGGCGTCACCGTCCCGCTTGGTATCCTTGTACGATACGCTCAGTACAAAAGGCAGTGATAAGTTGCCGCTCAAGGGCATTCTCAGCCACGCATCGGCGCCTGCATTCCAGCCTTTCACATCGCCGTCCAAGGCCACGGACCCTGCTCCCGTCTGACCAAAATCATATTTGTTCTTCGCAGAAAAGGGAACACCACCATGCAGGGTGAAGGCGTACGGCAGCGATCCCGTCTTCCCCGTGGCCGAAAGCTTTGCCTGTGCTTCCCAGAAGCGGCTATCGTACGGTATCATCAGATGCAGGATATTGGCGACCGGGCCACCGACCGGCAGGTTCCACGTCGCGAGGCCGTCATAATACAGGGTGTTCTCGTTTTTCTCGACCCGGGAGGCGATCTGCAATTCCGCGCCCGCCAGACAGCTGCTTAACGGCATGCCATAGAGCAATCGCAGGGCATAATCGTTGATAGTGCTCGCCATATCATAGGTGAATCCAATGTCTGGGTCACTGGATTGATCGCCTTCGAAGTCGCCTCTATCGCGTGTGTATTCAAAAAAGATCCCCATTCTTCCTCGGGCGGCAGGGAAAACCATGCCGGCCCGGCACTCATTTTTCAGATCATGCCCGTCGCTGTTATAAAGATAAGGCGCCGGCTCTTCGCCTTGCTCGGTAAAGGTGGTGTGAAAGTTCATGTCATCAATGCGGTCATACATGAACTGATATGTGCCGTAGTAGATGGTACCTTTGCCCGCGGCAATAGCCGCCGGATGAACAAGAAAATCCGATTCATCTTCTACAAGTCCGAACGGATCACCCATGCCCATCATGCGCCCCTGGTAGGCAAGAATGGGCGACGAACTCAACAGAATCAGTAGTAGGGTGGAACCTGCTAAAAACAAACGGTTCTTCATCAACTTCCTCCTATGCTTTAAAGAGAGTATCGCAACCATTGTATCGGCATTACACCTTTTCAAATGAAGGCGTCTTTTTCAATTGGGGTAATAAAAGCTCTTTTTAGTATCAGTGGTTAGATCGAGATTGGGGAAAGGGAATCCAATCGAAGCCAGGCAATGAATGTGATGAGAACTACTTGCGAGCGCGAAAGCGCGCATAGGCCGCCATGCGGCTGAAGGCATAGATGGCGCGTTCCGGGGTGGGGTAGGTCGGGACGCCCAGTTCCCGGAAGCCTTCGTGCACCTGCGCGATTTCCTTCTGCGTCCCGCCGTAGGAAGCCACGAACACCGGCTTCTTTGGAAATGCGCGCAGAATGTCGCCGAAGGCCTCCCTGATATTAAAGATGGACTCGGGCATGAGCACGAAGATCATGAGCACGGCGTCGATGTCGCCTTGTTCGAGGAGGCAGCGGGTGATGTGGCGCATGGTGGCAAGAGATCCGTGCTGCTCGACCGCCGACCAGATGTCGATGGGGTTGCGCACCGGGGCCCAGGCCGGCATGATGGTTCGGAGCTTCTTCAATGTCGGTGGTCTTAAGGCCGGGAGCGCCACGCCGTATTCGTCGCAGGCGTCCGTGGTCACGACGCAGCCCATGCCGGTGATCGAAAGCACTCCCAGGCGGTTGCCTTTAGGCAGCGGCAGCGATTCGAAGGCGGACAGGGTATCGAAGAAGGCCTCGGAATCATGCGCCCTCACCAGGCCGGTGCGCCTACAGACGGCGTCAAAGACGGCGTCCGACCCCGCCAACGAACCGGTATGCGAGGCGATGGCCTCGGCGCCGGCCGCGGTATGTCCCGATTTCACCACCACCACGGGTTTGGCCCGGCAGGCCTTGGCCGCGGCCCTGATGAAACGGCCGCCTTCGACCACGCCCTCGAGATACATGCCGATCGTCTTAGTCTCGGGGTCTTGCGCGAGATACTCCAGGAGGTCGCTCTCGTTGATATCGCCCTTGTTGCCGATGCAGGCCACCTTGGAGAGTCCGAAGGGCTTAGCATCCGCGATCCACCTTCCCCAACCCGAGGAGAAGACGCCGGACTGGCCGATGAGCGAAACCCCGCCGGAGGCAATAGGTTCGAGCCCGACGATGGAAGTGGCCAGGCCCAAGCGGGGATGGATGGTCCCGATGCTGTTGGGACCCATGATCCGCATCCCGGATGTGCGCGCCAGGGACAAAATCGAGGCCTGTTCGCGCGTGCCGGCCTCGCCGATATCCGCATACCCGCCGGTGGAGAGGATCACGGCCGGCACGCCCTTGGCGGCGCAGTCCGCCAGGGCGTCGGGCACGGCGGTCTTGGGTATCACGATCATGGCCAGATCAACCGGGCCGGGTACATCGCTGACGCGCTTGAAGCTCTGCATGCCCAGGATGTCGTGGCCCGAGGGGTTGATGGGGTAGAGCGCCCCCTGGTAACCGGCCCGCATGAGGTTGCGCAGGATGATGTTGCCGCCTTTACCGTGGCTGCGCGAAGCGCCGATCAGGGCAATGCTGCGCGGATGGAAGAAAGGAACCACCGTGCCTACCGCCTGGCGCCGGGGCGCAATCGGTGCGGCATGATCCATGAACCGGATGAGGGCGTCCACCGCCACAGCACCTTGGGGATACACGATCAAGGGGTTGATATCGATCTCAAGGATATCCGGGCGGCCGGCCACGAATCGTCCCAGGCCGACCAGGGCTTCGGCCACGGTCATCAGATCGACCGGGTTTTGGCCGCGGTAGCCCTGCAGCAGGGTTTGCCCCTTTAGGCGCCGCAGCATACCAAGGGCCTGGCGCAGGGTCAGCGGTGCCAGCTCTATGGCCGTATCACGGAAAACCTCGGTGAACACGCCGCCCATTCCCGCCATGACCACCGGCCCGAAGACCGGGTCGCGCCGGGCGCCGAGGATGAGCTCAACCCCTGATGGCGCCATGCGCTGGACAAGGAGCTGGTGCGGGATACCGGTGAAACGCGCGCGCATCGCGCGCACCGCGGCCTTGAGCGACGCGGCATCCGGTATGCCCAGCGCCACCCCGCCGCGCTCGGTTTTGTGGAGCACGTCCCGGCTGCAAACCTTCAAGGCCACGGGATACGTGAACGCCTCGGCGGCCTTGAGCGCGTCGGTTTCCTTGTCGACAAGGACCTCATTGATGACCGGCAGGCCCCATTCCTTCAGCAGCCGCTTGCTTTCGAACTCATCCAAGACATGCATGCGCCGTCAACTCCTTTGTTAATATCATTACTTATATACCAGGGTCGTGGGGATTAAGGCAATGGGACTTCTCCATATTTTCTTGACAGCCGGCTTGAGGGCTCTATAGTAATTCATGTTGCGCTTTCGTATTGCTATCCCCGTGAAGGGAGCGGTTGATGAGCATCCTATGGAAGAGCCTGAAGGATTTTTTCAGACATAACGGCTCCATGCTGGCTGGTGCGATAACCTGTTTCACCCTCATGGCCTTGGTCCCGTTTTTCCTGCTGCTCGTTTCTCTGATCGGCTATATCCTCGGCCAGAACGACGCCTTCTATGCCTTCCTCTCCATGAGACTTACGGCTTTCTTCCCGGACGCCACCAACGAGATCACGGCCGAACTGGGCAAGATCATCGCCTACAAACGGATCGGACTGTTCACCTTGGTGGTCTATGCCTATTTTTCCTATCAGCTCTACTTTTGCCTGGAAAGCGCCGTGAACACCATTTTCGGCACGGTCGACAAGCGCCCGTTATCGGTCTCGATCGTGCTCTCCATGCTGGTCATCACCGTGCTCATCATATTCTCCATGCTCTCTTTCGGCGTCACCTCCTTCATTGCGCTCATCGAACCGCTGGCCCATCTTTTTCCCGGGCTATGGAACTTGAACCTGATCACGTTTCAGATCGGATTCATCCTGCCGGTGTTTCTCGTGTTCATGATCACCACCGGGCTCTATCTCGTTCTGCCCCACCGCAGGGTGCGCGTGCGCCATGCGCTCTTAGGCGCCCTGCTGACGGCCGTGCTCTTCGAGGCCGCCAAGCATGTTTTCACCTACTATACCGTGATGAAGCTCTCCCGGTTCGGCAATGTCTACGGGCCGCTGACGGTTTTCGTCACCTTACTGCTGTGGATTTTTTTTGCCGTGTGCATCTTTCTCCTGGGGGCCGAGGTGGTGCATAACCTGGAAGATGCAAGCCACGATAAAGAGGCCCAACCCGTGAAGAAAGGTATTAAGCAGAAGTTCAAAAGCGCTTCCCCGCGATCGTAAGAAAGGAGTGAGGCATGGATAAACTGATAGGCAAACACTGGCATCACCTGCCGGCGGACGAGGTGCTCGACCTTCTGGAGACCGACCGCGACAAGGGGCTGGATCTTTTCGAGATCGAAGCACGGCACGAGCACTTAGGCGACAATGTCATCACCGCCAAGAAGGGCAAAGGCCCGCTGCTGCGCTTTCTGCTTCAGCTTCACCAGCCGCTGATTTACATCCTGCTGGCTGCCGCCATTATCACGGCCCTGCTCCAGGAGTGGGTCGATTCCGGGGTCATCTTCGGGGTGGTGCTGGTCAACGCTCTCATCGGTTTCGTGCAGGAATCCAAGGCGGTCAAGGCCATGGAGGCCCTTGCCAAAACCATGGTCACCGAGGCCACGGTCATACGCGCGGGTGAAAAGAAGCGCATCTCATCGACCGAGGTGACGGTGGGCGACATCGTGCTGCTGCAGTCCGGCGACAAGGTCCCGGCCGATATGCGCCTGATCTCGGCGCGTGATTTGCGGGCCGATGAATCGGCCCTGACCGGCGAGTCCGTGCCCGTGGAAAAGGGTGAAGAAACCCTGCCGCACGATACGGTCCTGGCCGACCGCACCAATATGGTCTACGGCTCGGCCCTGATCACCTACGGACAGGCCGCCGGCGTGGTGGTGGCCATCGGCGACCATACCGAGGTGGGACGCATCTCGGAGCTCATCGCTTCCACCGAGGAGCTTCAGACCCCCCTGCTGCGCAAAATCGCCGAGTTCAGCAGGATCCTGCTCTACGTGATCCTGGGCCTGGCGGCCGTGACCTTCGGCGTGGGGCTGTTCAGGGGCGAGAGCGCCTTTGACATGTTTATGGCCGCCGTGGCCCTGGCCGTGGGCGCCATTCCCGAGGGCCTGCCCGCGGCCATGACCATCACGCTGGCCATCGGCGTGGCTCGCATGGCCAATCGGCGCGCCATCATCCGCAAGCTGCCGGCCGTGGAGACCCTGGGCAGCACCACGGTGATCTGCTCGGACAAGACCGGGACGCTCACCGAAAACCAGATGACGGTGCAGGAGATCATGGCCGGCGGCCAGGTTTTCGCGGTCAGCGGCTCGGGCTATGCACCCGAGGGCTCGATTTCCGTGAAGGCAGGGCAGGTAGTCGACCAGCCGGGAACGGCCCTGATCGAGGTGCTGCGCTGCGGCCTGTTATGCAATGATAGCCTCCTGGTGGAAAAGGAGGGCCGTCTGGCGGTGCAGGGTGACCCCACCGAGGGGGCGCTGATCGCATCGGCCGCCAAGGCGGGTCTTTCCATGCAGCAGGAGAGCTCGACCCGGCGCAGGATCGATACCATCCCCTTCGAGTCCCAGCACCAGTACATGGCCACCTTGCATGCCGCCTCGGATGGAGGCTCTCCGGTAGCCTACGCCAAGGGTTCGGTGGAGTCCATGCTTGAGCGCTGCGTCATGGCCCAAGACCGGGATGGCAAGCCTGTTCCGCTCGATCAGGCCTCGATCCTGGCGGCGGTGGAGTCCATGGCCGCCAGGGGCCTGCGCGTGCTGGCCTTGGCGCGCAAGGAGATGCCTGTCGGCATTGATCGTCTCCATCACAAGGATATCGCCGGCGGCATGGTTTTCCTGGGGCTGCAGGGCATGATCGACCCGCCCCGGGCCGAGGCGATCAAGGCCGTGCGTAATTGCCACACCGCCGGCATCCATGTGAAGATGATCACCGGCGACCATGCGCTGACGGCCTCGGCCGTCGCGCAGCAGATCGGGCTTGCCAATGCGAAGAGGGTCATCACCGGCGCCGAGCTTGCCAAGATCTCTGACAGGGAACTGATCGATCTCGTGGGCGATGTCTCGGTCTACGCCCGCGTGGCGCCCGAGCAGAAGCTCAGGCTGGTGGAGGCGCTGCAGGAAAACGGCAATATCGTAGCCATGACCGGCGACGGCGTCAACGACGCCCCGGCGCTCAAGCGCGCCGATATCGGCGTTGCCATGGGCATCACCGGCACCGACGTGGCCAAGGAGGCCTCGGACATGGTGCTGACCGATGACAACTTCGCCTCCATCGAGGCGGCCGTGGAAGAAGGCCGCGGAACGTTCGACAACCTCACCAAGTTCATTGTCTGGACCCTGCCCACCAACATCGGCGAGGGTCTGGTGATCCTGGCGGCCGTCTTCATGGGCGTCGTCCTGCCCATCCTGCCGGTGCAGATCCTGTGGATCAACATGACCACGGCCGTGCTGCTGGGCCTCATGCTCGTTTTCGAGCCCAAGGAGCCGGGCATCATGGAGCGGACCCCGCGCGATCCCAAAGAGCCCATCCTCACGCGTGTGCTCATCTGGAGGATTCTCATCGTAGGCTTCCTGATGCTCGTGGCCGCCTTCGGGCTTTTCAACTATGAACTGCGCTATGTCGGTGCCTCGGACAATGAGGCGCGCACCGTGGCCGTGAATGTCTTCGTCATGGTGGAGATATTCTACTTGTTCAACTGCCGGTCGCTAACGAAATCCGTCTTAGAGGTGGGGTTTTTCTCCAATCCATGGGTCTTCGGCGGCTCCGGCCTCATGCTGGTTCTGCAGCTGCTGTTCACCTATGTGCCGGCCATGAACACCGCCTTTCACAGCGTGCCCATCGGCATCGAATCGTGGGCGCGCATCGTGGTCGCGGGCTCGATCGTGATGCTGGTGGTGGGCTTCGAGAAATACCTGGTGCGCCTTCGCGCGCGGAAGGCCTTGTCGTGATGAGGTTGGGTGTGCTTATTGTATGCCCATGAAACGCTCGGCGCAAAGGCGTTTGCAGGATCTTATCGGACTGCCGGAGGACCATGTCCAAGGCGTGGCCGAGGGCCTGTTCGCGACCACCGAACAGCACCCCGCCGTATACTGGATCTATCTCGCCATCTCGGCCGGCATCGCCTTCTTCGGACTGGTGATGAACTCCACGGCCGTGGTCATCGGCGCCATGCTCGTTTCGCCGCTCATGACGCCGTTGGTGCAGACCGGCATGGCTTTTGCCGTGGGCGACCTGTACCTGGCATTGCGTTCCCTCATCAGGGTTTTCATGAGCATGGCGGGGGTGGTGTTCTTTGCGGCCCTGACCACCATGATTCTGCCCTTCGAGCAGATCACGCCGGAGATCGCGGCGCGCACCCAGCCCAATATTCTGGATCTGCTGGTGGCCCTGTTCTGCGCCGTGGTGGCCTCGCTGACCACCGCCCGGCAGGCCGGTGATACGGTTAGCGCCGCGGCCGGTACGGCCATCTCCATTGCCTTGGTGCCGCCTTTGTGCGTCATGGGCTTCGGTCTGGGCATCATGGACGGCAGGGTCTTTCTGGGTTCAACCTTACTCTTCATCGCCAACCTGTCGGCTATAATCCTGGTCGCGGACCTCTTCTTCCTGCTGGTCGGGTTCGCGCACGTGGAGGTGAACCTCCTTGAGGAAAAGGTGCTCGGAGAGAAGCAGCGATCCTCGGGGACGTACCGCTTTGTAAAGTCGCTTCGGCTCGCGGATCGCAAGAATCCGCGGTGGGCCCGTCTCAAGGTCGCCCTGCCGCTGGTCTTTGTACTCATCGTCGCGGTCCCGCTTTCCTCGGCCCTGTCCCAGGTGGCCTGGGAGGTGAATACCAAGAAGAACATCAATCGCGTGCTTTCCGAGTTTGAGAAGAAGTACCGCATTCTGAGCAGCCAGCAGACGCTTGTTGGGCGCAAGGTGGCCTTAAGGCTCACCATCGTGGGCGACCCCGGGCTGAAGGAAAAAGTTGTGGAAGACCTGAAGGTAACGTTCAGGCTGGTTATGGGACAGGAACCCAATTTGGTGGTGGATTTCATCCCCTCCGAGGAATATGTGAGCAAAACCTTGAAGACCGGCAGCGATTTTTTGGGCAAGCTGATGGAAACCATGCGCAGGGAACCAACCCTAATGGCGCAGCAGGGGCCTTCAACCGAAACCCTGCCACAGTACGAGCAGGAATTGCGGCGTTCTCTGGACAAGAGCGTTCAGTGGCTTAATGCCCAGACGCCGACGCCGCAGTACTATGACTGGGACTATCGCATTGCCCCCCGCGGCGGGATGCTGACATTGTTCCGGATCGCCGATGACCCGCTCAACGCGGATGAACTGGGACTGATCAGCGCGGTGATCCGGCGCGATACCGGGCTGGATATCGCGGTGAGCGAGCAGCGCCTGAAACGAGAGATCTCAGGTTTTCGGTACCCCGTGGCCGAGGCCCGTCTCAGGCGGGACATGAACACGGCCATGGCGCAGATCAGCGACCGGCCGGGCATCGCGGTCACGGTGCGTCTCAAGGACCCCGAACGCTTCAGAGATACGAGGGCCAGGGCGATCACGGCCCGCATGAACGAGACGCTGCTCGCCTATCTGCGGGGGCGCATCCCGGAAAACCGTCTTTTAGTCGGTGAGCCGGGAGATGCGTGGGATGTCGCGCTTGTCCCCATCCGGCAGAAGACATATCCGCATAACGCCGGTGGCCAGGTCAGGGCGCCATCACCCTAGACCGTCGGTAGTACGCGACGCTGTCGGGGTATGATCTCCACGGTGCTCACGGGAGAAAGGCATGACGTCGCTATCGCGATAGGTTTTGCATATCGCCGACAATCCGTGTATGAAATAACCAATAGAAATTGTTCAGCCCGAGAAGGGCCTCATTACATGGAGGAGGGGATGGATGAGCGATCCTAGCTACCAGAGGGATCTTGACAAGCTCAATTACTCCGAGGTGTTGGGAGAAATTCTCTTCGATACGGCCGCGCGTTCCACGCGCGCATCGGACGATCAGCGCATGAAATGGATGAAGCTCAAGGAGTTGGAGACGCAGACCAAGGAACGGCTCGCGGCCTTCCTGCTGGCCGCTGGCCGACATGCACGTCCTCCGCTCATGGCCAAATCGTTAGGCCGTCTAGGCGGCGCCTTGTTGGGGTTTCTGCCGTGGCCGCTGTCCATGCGGCTGTTGGAATGGGGCACACGCCCCTATCTGAAGGTCTTTGAACGCCTCGAGCAGGGTGGAAGCAATGAGACCAAGGCCTTCTTCGCCTATGTCGTGGCCCATGAACGCGCCATTGCCGAGTTTGCCCGCCGGGAAAGCAAGGGTCAGAGGGGCAACTCGCTCATGCCGGTCACCAAGCTGTTGCAGGGCCGCTACTAGGGTCAAGACCTTACGGGTAACACACGAAATCACCTTCGGCCGCATGGTTGGGTCGAGTGAAAGAACACGTAAGGAGGGGCATGGAGAAGATCGCGCGTATCATCGTGGGATGTTTGCTGGCCGCCGGTGTAAGCATGAGCTCCTGCCAGAAAGCCGATGCCGTTCGCGGCGGGGAAGGCAAATCCGGGATCAAGGCGACGAGCGCCGTGCAACCCGAGCCGGCCAAGGCCGGGGCGATCATGCGTCTGAAGAAGTACAGCCTGATCGACTCTCAAGGCACGGGCGGCGAGGCCTTCAGCCTGCTTATCCCGGTGGACTGGCACTTTGAGGGCGGCGTCACCTGGGTGCTCGATAACCCAACCATGCCGGCTACGGCGCGCTTCGCAGTCACCAATCCGGCCGGTTACGAAGGCCTCGAGGTCTTCCCTAATCAGGCCCTGTTCTGGACCAATAACCGGATGCTGCTGGGCATGTTTCCCATAGGTTCCCGCTATTTCGGGGCCGAGGTGCACCCGGTGCTCGGTCCCGAAGAGGCCTTGAGCGCCATCGTGCTGCCCCGTATGAAGGCCAAGCAACCCGGTATCAAGGTCATCGGCAGCAAAAGCCTGCCCGAACTGGCCAAGGCCCTCAAGGCCGGCGCCCCGCAGTCCGGGGTGCAGACCTTCGGCCAAGCGGCCAAGGTCCGTATTGAATATATGAATATGGCTGGCGTAGCCATGGAGGAAGATATCTTTGCCGTGGTGGAAGGGTTCTCGTACCCCATACAGACCATGCAGGGGGTGATCACCAACACCAACTGGTATGTGGACTATATTTTTTCGTTCAAGGCCCCCAAGGGGAAACTCGACCAGAACGCCCCCCTGTTTAAGGCCATGACCGACTCCTTTCGGGTCAATCCGGGGTGGTTCAACGCCTACAATCAGGTCATCGATATGCTGGTCAAAGCGCAGCTCAGGCAGATCCGTTCCATGGGCGAGCTGAGCCGCTATATCTCACAGACCAACAACGAGATCAGCGATTCCATGATGCGGTCCTACAACGAACGCCAGAAGGTCTATGACCGTATCGGGGAAAAGGTCAGCGAATCCATCCGGGGCACCGAGCATTACTACAACCCCATCGAGGCCTCCGAGGTCGAGCTTCCGGGCGGTTACCAGTATGTCTGGACCAACCCGAGCGGTGAGTATATCCTCACCGACAGCCCCGGCTACAATCCTAACGTGGAGTCCAACAAGAACTGGCAGGAGATCCGGAAAAAATAATACCGCCTGAGCCTGGACGGTATGACCCGCAGGCGCTGAGCGCCTGTCGCCGGGAAAATCAAGCGCTCTTCAGGCCGTTCCTGACAGGAACCTAAGCGGACTCAAGGTTGTTTTTGGGTCGTTTCGCTTGCATTCGGACCGCTGATTAGATACTATATCATGGGAAGGAAACCACATGCCTGAAGAAGAAAAGCCACGACCGAGCTCAATGAAAACCGCCCTGCAGTGGGCCGATGTCACCAACATGGGCGTCGCCATGGTGCTGTGCATTGTGATGGGGCTTACCCTGGGGATCTTCCTGCACAATTACTTCGGTTTTTCACCTTACTGGACGCTGCTGTTTCTCTTCGGCGGCATCCTGGCGGGCTTCCGCATCATGTACAAGACCTTCGTCAAGTTCTTCAAGCACGAGGGAAAAAGTTCTTAAGCGCACTCATCAGAGGGATTGCCGCAAGCCTTCAATCCGTTTCGATGATCGCGCCGCACGTTTCACATCGATAGCGGGTCTTGGTCTGCCCGCGATCATCGATCTTCTCGAAATCGAAGCGTTTTTTGCCGTGCACCTCGAAGCA
This sequence comes from Syntrophaceae bacterium, assembly GCA_039680665.1. Classification (GTDB taxonomy): domain Bacteria; phylum Desulfobacterota; class Desulfomonilia; order UBA1062; family UBA1062; genus JAKQBR01. The sequence continues at coordinate 30,550 of JBDKSM010000202.1, forward strand.
TTCCGGACAATACCCGCCCGGTATTTCATCGGCCGTAATGGTCAGATGACAGTGCCGGCAGCGCATTTTCTCCGGACCGGCGGGTAAGACCACCAGATTGAGGTGTCGGCAGGAAGTCATGGGGCCTATCGAGCGCGACCCCGTTGTTTGGCGGCCGCAATGAAGCTTACGGCGCGGCTGATCTCGTCAAAGACCGGGAGACCCAAGTCTTCGAGCTCTTTGCGCAAGGTTCGCAATGGCTGTTCGAGTCCGACGAGCCATACCGCCACGGGTTTGCCCAGCTCATCCTTCAAGCGGGCCGCCTCGGCCAGATATTCACCCTTAACCAGAGCGGCGAAGATATGAATGATCAGTGCGTCCACATGCGGGTCACGCAAGAGGGCCTGGGAACAGGTGGTGTACACCTTTTGCGGGCCGCTCTGTTCGATGGCCGGCCATACGTCCACCGGATTGAACGGATCCATCCATACCGGGAAGACGGTCTTCAGCGTTGCCAGGGTGGCAGGGGCAAGCTCGGCGCTGGCAAGGCCGTGGTCATGGAGAAAATCGGCGGTCACGATCCCGGCCCCGCCCGAGAAGGTCAGCACCGCCGCGGCATTGCCGGGATTAACATTCTTGGTCATGGAAAAGGCGCGCACGAAGTCCATGAGCTCATGGAGGTCATAGACCGTTATCACGCCGGCCTGGCGAAAGGCGCGCTCCATGACCGTGAAGTCGCCCGCCAGGCTGGCGGTGTGACTCAAGGCGGCTTGTGCACCGGCCGGGCTGCGGCCGCCTTTGAGCGCGATGATGGGCTTGGCGGTGGAGCGTGCCAGGTCGAGAAACCGGCGGCCGTCCGGGATGGATTCCACGTACAACCCGATGACCTCGGTGAGTGGGTCATTGATCAGAAACTCAAGCAGCTCGGTCTCATCGATATCGCATTTGTTGCCGATGGAGCAGATCTTGCTGACGCCGACACCGCCGCGTTCCAGCATCATCAAAAGGAACCCGGCCGAGAGCATGCCGCTCTGCACGATCAGGGAGACATTCCCTGGCGGCATGAGCGTTTTCCAGACATCGGTGTACATGAACGAGAAGACGTGGCGGCGGTGCCCATCGAGCAGCCCCATGCAGTTCGGGCCCCACAGACGTATGCCATGGCGACGCGCCAGATCCAGGCATTCCTGCTGGAGTTGCTGGCCCTGGGCGCCGACTTCGGAAAACCCGGCCGACTCGATGATGATGCCCTTGACGTGCTTGCGGGCGCACTGCTCGATCGTTTCCGGCAAGCCTTGGGCCGGGATGAAATAGATGGCCAGCTCGAAATCCTCCGGGATAGCCTCGACGCTAGCGTAACAGGGTAAGCCCAAGAGTGTTTGGTAACGCGGATTCACCGGATAAATACGGCCCTGATAGCCACCCAAGATGTTATTGAGGATATGGTAGCCGCCTTTGAACGGGTTATCCGTAGCGCCGATTACGGCCACCCCATCGGGATTAAAGAAGAATTCCACTGCCGGTAACCTCCCTTTCATGAAAATCCCACCCATGGTATGGAAAGACTCCCATGATGTCAAGCAGGTATGCGCAGAGATGACAAATCGCGCATGCAGGATACGGTATGGGCGGCCTATGCTGGGGAAAATCGCGTGAGAGAAAAAATGCCAGAAGAAAAAGCGGCAAATGGGAGGGCCGACCTTAATCTTCTGGCTATGGGAGGCGTTAGTAGGTATGACTCATATATTCCTTTATTCCTTGTCCCTGGTCCGCGGCATTCTAAGCCGCTTGCACCGTCCGAAAGTCCTGGTTGTGATAGACGGCGTTATGCGCCGGTTGCAAGCCCGCATCATCATCACGGGCACCCCATGGATTGACATCCGGATTGTCTTTGCATGCCGGGCAGAAATATTTCGTGCTCAGGTCTTCGGCGCCTGAGCCCCAGAGTTCGAGCATCCGGCAATCGCGGCACAATGGTTTGCCGCAGTGATCACATGACATGACCGCTTCGAGCCTGCCGCATACCGCGCAGAGGTTTTTCTCATCAGTCTTCATTGCCGGGCACTCCTTTCAAGGCGCTGCCTTTTTATAAGCCAAAGGCGTGCCAGCCCGGCAAAGGGCTGTAAATTTATAACTAATTGATAGTATGTATAATATAATGAGCGTGGGCAAGCGGTCTGAGGAGTTGTGGCCACATAACCATAGAGAGATCTTTGGTGCTATGGTGCTGGAACCATAACGTAGGGTTCTGAACCCCTTCCACAAAAGACCGCAAGGCAAGTTGTACTAATGCTGATCGTCCACGACAGGTCTAATGTGAAAAAAATGCAAAAGGGGAGGTTTCCTTTTCAAGTCGGATATGCTAATAAAATGTCAATGGCCGAAAAGGTTTAATGGCCAGGAGGGTTAAACAATAAGTGGAACAGGTTCAACCAAGGGAGCTGGCAGGTAAAAATAAATCAGGGAGGAGGTTGAATGGTAATTGCTGATGGGTCAGTCCTAATGCAGATGATTCCAGCATTCTACCATTGAGAAGATTATGCCAAGAGAGAAGACCGTCAAACTATCGGAAGAGAAATATCAGGCTTTGTCAAGTTTGTTAGGCGGACAGAGAAACCGGGCCCAGGCGCTCGAAGGATTGATCGATGTCCTCATCGCGGCGGCACGGGAAAACAAGTATGTCGTGTATGATATCCTCTCCGATCCGGCAGCGCTTGAGCTGGGTTATAGCAAAAAAGAGACCGCTAAGAAATAACCTCCGTTTTTCTTCGTATGCCATGCCCCTCAGGGATGGACATTGATGTCCCTCTGAGGGGTGAGACGGATGTTTGAGCTTCTCGGGCAACGCAAGTCCGTGACGGATTGTGTTCACCGGTTGCTGGCCGCCGGGTATTACCGAAAGAAGTCCTGCAGGGCCGCTACATCCCACTGGTTGTGCTGTAAGGCTTTGATGGCCTCGGCCGTGGCATGCGAGGCTTCGATTGTCGTCGTATAGGGGATGTTGTAACGAATGGCGCTCTGACGGATGTGGTAAGCATCTAGGGTAGGCCGCCGGCCGATGCTGGTATTGATGATCAGTTGCACCTCTCCATTTTTGATGCGGTCTACGATATGGGGCCGTCCTTCGCTGACCTTGGCTACCGGCAGGGCTTGCACGCCGCCGTTCTTAAGGCATGCCGCCGTGCCCTTGGTCGCCATAATGGAAAAGCCGAGGTCGGCAAAGCGTCTGGCCAAAGCCACGATGCGCTCTTTATGGCGGTCGTGCACGCTGATAAAGACCGTGCCGGACAGCGGAAGCTGGAACCCAGTGGCCATCTGGGCCTTGGCATAGGCCGTGGCAAAACTCCAGTCAATGCCCATAACCTCACCCGTGGAGCGCATTTCCGGACCCAGCACCACATTTGCGTTCGGGAAGCGCGAGAACGGGAACACGGATTCCTTGACCGACACATGCGCGGGCCAGACCTGTTCGGTTAAACCAAGCTCGGCCAGGCTTTCTCCGAGCATGACCTTGGTGGCCAACTGGGCCAGGGGTTTGCCGATGGCCTTGCTGACAAAGGGCACGGTGCGCGACGCCCTGGGATTGACCTCCAGCACGTACACCACGCCGTCCTTGATGGCGAACTGGATGTTCATGAGGCCCACGACCTTGAGCTCCGCGGCGATCATACGGGTTTGATCCTGAAGGGTACGGATCAGTTCGGGCGCCAGGGTCACGGGCGGCAGGACGCAAGCGCTGTCACCGGAATGGATGCCCGCTTCCTCGATATGCTCCATGATCCCGCCGATAACGGTCATGCTCCCGTCGCTGATGGCGTCCACGTCCACCTCGATGGCATCCTCCAGGAACTTGTCGATCAGGATGGCATTGTCCGGGAAGGCTTCCAGGACACGGACCATGAATTCGGCCAGCGTCGGGGTGTCGTAGATGATCTCCATGGAACGGCCGCCCAGGACGTAGGACGGCCTTACCATGACCGGATATCCGATGCGTTCCGCGATATCGACGGCCTTTTCCGCGGAAAAGGTGATGGCGCTTTGGGGCTGCTTAAGATTAAGCTTGTCCACGATTTCCTGAAAGCGCTCGCGATCCTCGGCACGATCGATGGCATCCGGCGAGGTGCCCAGGATCGGCACGCCGGCGGCCGCCAGTCCCTTGGCAAGATTGAGCGGCGTCTGGCCGCCGAACTGGACAATCACCCCCAAAGGCTTTTCCGAGCGGATGATATGCAGGACGTCTTCCAAGGTCAGCGGTTCGAAAAAGAGCTTGTCGGAGATGTCATAGTCGGTGCTGACCGTCTCCGGGTTGGAGTTGACCATGATGCTCTCGTAGCCCAGGTCCTTCAGGGCGAATGAGGCGTGCACGCAGCAATAGTCGAATTCAATGCCCTGGCCGATGCGGTTGGGACCGCCGCCCAAAATGACGACCTTGGGTTTTTCACTCGGGCGGGATTCGTCCTCTGCCTCATAGCTCGAATAGTAGTAGGGCGTGTAGGCCTCGAACTCCGCGGCGCAGGTATCGACCAGCTTGTAGACCGGGATAATGTCTTCGGCGTACCGCCAGGTACGGATCTCATCCTCGGTTTTACCCCACAGCTCGGCCAGGCGCCGATCGGCAAAGCCGAGCTTTTTAGCCTCGGCCAGCAGAACGCTGGCCGGGCCATGCTCTTTCAGCTCGACTTCGGCATCCACGATCTGTTTGATCTGGGTCAGGAACCAGGGGTCGATATGGCTCATGTGGTTCAAGCTCTGCAGGTCAAAGCCCATGCGCATGGCCTCGGCCAGGGCGAAGAGGCGCTTCGAGTTCGGCGTCGTGATCAGGGAAACGATCAGCTTTTTATGCTCGGCCGTCTGCTCCGGATTGAGCTCGCCTAAGCCGAAGCGGCCGATCTCCAGCGAACGCACCGCCTTTTGCAGCGCCTCCTTGAAGGTGCGGCCGATGGCCATGGTCTCGCCCACCGATTTCATGGAGGTCGTGAGCAGGTCCTGGACTTCAGGGAACTTCTCGAAGGTCCAGCGCGGCACCTTGACCACGCAGTAGTCGATGGTCGGTTCGAACGAGGCGTAGGTCTCCTTGGTGATGTCGTTGGGGATCTCGTCCAGGGTGTAGCCACAGGCCAGCTTGGCCGCTATCTTGGCGATGGGGAAGCCCGTGGCCTTGGAGGCCAGGGCCGAGGAGCGCGAAACGCGCGGGTTCATCTCGATCACCACCAGATCGCCATTAGCCGGGTTCAAGGCAAACTGCACATTGGACCCGCCGGTCTCCACTCCGATGGCGCGCATGATCAGGATGGCGGCCTGACGCATCTGCTGGTACTCGATGTCGGTCAGGGTCTGGGCCGGGGCCACGGTAATGGAATCCCCGGTGTGCACGCCCATGGGGTCGAGGTTCTCGATCGAGCAGATGATGACCACGTTGTCGGCCTTATCGCGCATGACCTCGAGCTCGTATTCCTTCCAGCCGATGACCGACTCCTCGATCATGATCTCGGTGATCATGCTGGCGTCCAGCCCGGCCTTGGCCTGACGCTCAAGGTCTTCAGGATTGTAGGCCACCCCGCCGCCGATCCCACCTAAGGTGAATGAAGGCCGGATGATGACCGGGAACCCGATGCCCGCAGACACCTGGTAGGCCTCGTCCATGCTGCGCGCAAAACCGCTGCGCGGGACTCTCAGGCCGATGGTCTCCATGGCGTGCCGGAAACGCTCGCGATCCTCGGCCTTGTGGATGACGTCTAGTGTTGCCCCGATCATCTCGACCCCGTATTCGTCCAGCACCCCGGCCTCGGCCACCTCTACGGCGGTATTGAGACCGGTCTGACCGCCCAGGGTCGGCAGCAGCGCGCAGGGCCGTTCCTTGGCGATAATTTTGGTAAGCGCCTCTTTCGTGATGGGTTCGATATAGGTTCTGTCCGCCAGGTTGGGATCGGTCATGATCGTGGCCGGGTTGGAGTTGACGAGCACGACCTCGTAGCCTTCTTCCTTGAGCGACTTGCAGGCCTGGGCACCGGAATAGTCGAACTCGCAGGCCTGGCTGATGACGATCGGGCCCGAGCCGATGATGAGGATCTTCTTGAGGTCGGTGCGTTTCGGCATATCAGCTACCCGGCGTGTGTCTTCATGAGTGTGAGGAAGTCTTGGAAGAGATAGTTGGCATCGAACGGGCCAGGCGAGGCTTCGGGGTGATACTGCACGCTGAAGGCCTTCAGGCCGGGGTAGGCCAGACCTTCGAGCGTGCCGTCGTTCAGGTTGGTATGCGTTACCACCGTATCTTTGGGCAGGGTTTCGGTCAGCACCACGAAGCCGTGGTTCTGCGAGGAGATCTCGATGCGGCCGGTGGCGATGTTCTTGACCGGCTGGTTAACCCCGTGATGTCCGAACTTGAGCTTGGAAGTCCTGCCTCCGACGGCCAAGCCTAGGAGTTGGTGTCCCAGACAGATGCCGAAGATGGGCTTTTTGCCCAGCAGGGCGCGGATGGTCTCGACGGCGTAGGTGATGGGCTCGGGATCGCCCGGACCATTGGAGAGCATGATGCCGTCCGGCTCCAGCGCCAGGATATCTTTGGCCGCGGTACGTGAAGGCACGACCATGACCTCGCAGCTTAAGGCCTCGAGGTGCCTAAGGATATTGTACTTGACCCCGCAATCCAGGACCACCACCCGCAGGCGATCTTTGGGTCCGACGCGCAGCGGTTGAGCCGCACCGTCTTTCCACAGGTAGGGCGTGGTGCTCGCCACATGCGCCACCATGTCCTGGCCCACGAGTCCAGGGTAGGCGCGCACCCGTTCAAGGAGGCCCGCCTTATCATCGACATTGGTGGAGAGGATGCCCCGCATGGCGCCGGCCGTACGGATCTTTTTGGTGAGTGAGCGGGTATCGATGCCGTCCACCCCCAGACGGCCGTGGGCCTCCAGAAAGTCCTTCAAGGTACGCCGGCTGCGCCAGTTGCTGGGCTGGTCCTGGTACTCCTTGACGATGTAGCCTTCCAGATGGATGCCCGCTGATTCCATGTCGTCGTCATTGACCCCGTAGTTGCCGATCAGCGGATACGTCATGACCAGGATCTGGCCTTTGTAGGAGGGGTCGGTCAGGCATTCCTGATACCCGGCCATGCCGGTGTTGAAGACCACCTCACCCAACACCTCTCCCCGGCCGGCAAAGGCATATCCATGATAGCTGCTCCCGTCCTCCAGCACCAGCAGGGCGGGAGGGTCGGTCCTTTTCAGGGGCAAACGCGGCCTCCCATATTTTTGAAACCTCTCATTAGGTTGAGATTCGACAAAAGTCAATCGTCGGTTTGGGGGGGTGAAGATTTTGCGTGCAAAAGCTTCACCCCCCTTTAGAATTTACAGTACCGGCAGATAGTTATCGATCTCGAACTGACTGACATGGATGCGGAAGGCATCCCATTCCTTATGCTTGTTCTCGATGAACTTGCCGAAGATATGATCGCCCAGGGCCTCACGCACCAGCGCGCTGCCGGAGACCTCCCGGATGGCCTCATAAAGGCTGCCCGGCAGCGAGATAATGCCCGCCTTTTCGCGTTCGTGCTCGTTCATCTCAAAGATATCCTCTTCCACCGGTTCGGGCAGTTTGTACTTCTTCTCGATGCCCTTGATGCCGGCCGCCAGCATGACGGTGAAGGCCAGATAGGGATTGCAGGCCGGGTCGGGCGAACGGTATTCCATGCGCGTGGCCGTATCCTTGCCGGGTTTGTACATCGGCACGCGCACCATGGCTGAGCGGTTGCGACGCGCCCAGGATACATACACCGGGGCCTCATAGCCCGGCACCAGACGTTTATAGGAATTGACCCACTGGTTGCAGATGGCCGTGATCTCGCGCGCGTGCGTGAGGATGCCGGCGATGTACTGCTTGCCCACGGTGGAGAGGTGGTACTTGTCCTTGGCGTCGAAGAAGGCGTTCTCCTTGCCTTTGAAGAGCGACTGGTGCACGTGCATGCCGGACCCGTTCTCGCCGAACAGAGGTTTGGGCATGAAGGTCGCGTATACGCCGTGCTGGCGGGCGATCTCCTTGACCGTGGTGCGGTAGGTCATGACGATATCGGCCATGTGCAAGGCCTCGGCATACTTGAGATCGATCTCGTGCTGGGAGGGCGCCACCTCATGGTGGCTGTACTCGACCTGCACCCCCATCTTCTGTAGCGAGAAGATGGTGTCGCGCCGGATGTTGGGGCCGCGGTCGATGGGCAGACCGTCGAAATAGCCTCCCTTGTCGATGATCTTGGGCGCGCTTTCGTCGGCGAAGTAGAAGTATTCGAGTTCCGGACCCAGGTAGGCGGTGTAGCCCATGTCGGCTATTTTTTTGAGCATGCGTTTCAAGGCCCAGCGCGGGCAGCCTTCATAGGGCGTACCGTCCGGATTGAGGATGTCACAGAACATGCGCGCCACGGGCCGGTCGCCCGGCCGCCAGGGGATGAGCTGGAAGGTGGTTGGGTCAGGTTTGGCGATCATGTCGCTCTCATGGATGCGGGCGAAGCCCTCGATGGACGATCCGTCAAAGCCCATGCCCTCTTCCATGCCCTCGTTCAGCTCGCTGGGTGTGATGTTGAAGCTCTTCAGACGCCCCAGGACATCGGTGAACCAGAACTGAATAAAGCTGATATCCTGTTCCTTTACTACCCTGAAAACATCCTCCCTTGTTTTACATGCCAACATAATGTTCTCCTTTTTAAGATGAAATCTTGCCCTTTTAAGGCCGTACTAGCCTAACGGGTCGTTCGCGCGCAGTTCCCAAATGCCGCACGGGCAGGCATGCATGCAGAATCCGCAGCCGATGCAGCGCTGTTCGTCCACGATATACTCGTAGTCATGATCATTCAGCGCCCGGCGGCTGATGGCCTGCTGCGGACACAGGATCTCGCACAGACCGCAGTCGCGGCATCCGCCGCACGAAGCACAGTGCGTGGCGCACTGTTGCACGTCGGTATAGGTTTTGACCTGCGGGTCGTAGTATTCCAGCTTGACCCTGCGGGTGTCGATGACCGTCTTCATGGGAAGCTGGTCATAGGTCTCGTCCGAGCCCATCAAGCGCGCATCGATCGCCTCAGCCGCCTTTCTCCCGGCGCCGACGGCGTCGGTCAAGAGACCCGGCCGCACGATATCGCCGATGGCATATACTTGAGGATCGCTGGTCTGGAAGGTCTCATCAACCTTGATGAAACCCCGTGCGATCTCCACGCTTTTGGGCAGGAAGCTTACGTCGGGCTGGTCGCCGATAGACACGACCACGGTGTCGGCCTCTAAGAGTTCGCCGCTGGTCAGCTTCACCCCTCGTTTGGTGATGGCCTGGGTGAAGACCGGCCAGAGAAACTTGGCGCCCGCGGCTTCGGCCGCCAGGCGTTCCTTACCGAACGAGGCCGGCTCCTGGATGTCGATCAGCGTAATGTCCGTAGCGCCCTGACGGGCGGCCTCGGTAGCCACGTCGCAGCCCACGTTGCCGGCGCCGATGATGACCACGCGCCGGCCCGGATTCAGCCCTTCAGCCTTGCTGCGCTCTAGGAAATCCAGGGCGGATACCGCGCGTTCGATGCCTTCCACCTTCGGCATGCGCGGCGTCTGCGCCCCGCCGGCGATGACCACGAAATCGTGCTGGCTCATGATCTTCTTGAAATCCTTGGGCTTGACGTCATGGCCCAGATCGATGTGGTCGATGCGCTTAAGGATGCGCCCGATCTCATGCTCGATGATATCCTTCGGGATTCGGCTGTCCGGGATCACGGAGCCTATCTTACCACCCAGGTTGTCGGCGCGTTCGAAGACCACCGGGGTGTGGCCCTTGAGCCAGAGCTGCCAGGCCACCGACAGGCCGGCCGGTCCGCCGCCGATGACCGCGACTTTGCGGCCCGTGGGCGTCTTGGGCTCAGGCGCCTTGGCATTGATGCTCGCTTTTCCGAGCAGGGAGACATCCACCGGGTACATGCTCCCTTCCGCGCGCGTACACTTGTCGCAGCACAGCTCCGGACACAGGTAGCCGCACACGGTGGCCGGGAAGGGCGTGTAGCGTAAGGCCAGATCAATGGCCTCGTCCATGCGGCCTTTGCGGATCAGGTCCCAGCGTTTCTGGACCGGGATGCCGCTCGGGCAGCTGGCCTGGCAGGGCGCGACGTATTTTTCGTTCTCCCAGAACGGAACAAAACGCCGCAGCTCGCCGGTGGCAATGACGGGCACGGGCGTGCGGTCGATATCGTCCAGATCGGCGATCAGACCGCCTTTCAATTCGGGGTCCCAGACCTCGCGCTTAAAACGAGCCATGCTGCGGTGTGTGGCGGGTGTTTTCTCATATGACTTGAGGGCCGCCAAGATTTTCCAGGCTTCACGTTCGGCGGTCAGGGTCGCATAGAGCTCCGGACGGGAAATGGTTTGAAGAAACTCGGGCAGATGGGCCTTCAGCCAGACCCAGTCTTCATCTTCCACCGTGATCAGGCGGGCATCGGCCTCGCTGTGTCCCAGATAGGGTCCGCGGAAGAAGATCTTGCCCCCCACCATGCCCACGCAGGGACGATGGCCGAGGATATTATGCGTGTATTGGGTCTCGATGCCGCAGATGACGGCCACACCGCCGGCCATGAACTCCGCGAACGAGTCGCCCGCGCCGCCCAGGACCCAGAGCTGCGGCGGGTCATACTTGGGGTTGTGCTTGGTCATGGTCATGCCGCGCGCGCCGATGTCGCCGCCGATATAGATCTTACCCTGGGCCATGGCGTTGCCCACGCCGTTGGTGGCATCGCCGTGCACCACGATGGTGGCACCGGCATTGAGCCAGCCCACGTCATCGCTGGCCGGGGCCTGGACTTCGATAAAGGTGTTGGGGAAACCCATGGCGCCGATGCGCTGCCCGGGCGAGCCGGTGATGGTTACCCGGACACTATCGCTGCCGGCCTTCCAGAGGCGGCCGCCGATGCCGTGCTGGCCGTCGGCCTCGACCACGATCTCGCGGCTGCCTGACGCAATCGCCTGCTGGATGCGCTCCTCCAGGATGCGCGATTCAACGCGCTTACCGTTTTCCACTCCAGTTATGGTGAACTTGTGCATGGTTCTATTCCTTCATCACACGACATGCTTGATGTCGAGCCGCTGGGCCACGTGGTAATCGTCCACACCCAATGCATCGGCCATGCCGATGGGCAATGAGGTGGAACGTCCCAGGGGTGCCAGGATCTTTTTGAGCTCGGTATCGAAGCTCAAGAAGACGTCTACGACGCGCTGGGCCACATCCTCGGGGTCAAGCCGGCGGTAGAGCCGCGGATCCTGCGAGGTGATGCCCTTGGGGCACAGACCCACGTTGCAGATGTTGCAACGGTCGGACTCGCTGCCCAGGCAGCCCCCTGCGGCCTGCATGATATACTTGCCGATTTGGACGCCGCTGGCGCCCAGCATGATCAGGGCCGCGGCATTGGCGGCCAGGTTGCCGTTCTTGCCCACGCCGCCGCCGGCGAAGAGCGGAAGCTCATTCTGCATGCCGATCTTCACCAAATTCAGATAGGCGTCGCGGATATTGCTGGCGATGGGGTGGCCCATATGATCCATGGATACAGTATAGGCCGCGCCCGTGCCGCCGTCCTCGCCGTCGATGGCCAGGCCCGCGGCGTATGGGTTGCGCGCCAGGTTGTTGAGCACGGCCATGGCCGTCGTCGTACCGGATATCTTGGGATAGACCGGGACGCGAAAACCCCAGGCCATGTACATGGACTGGATCATCTTGGCCACGGCCTCTTCGATGGAGTACTTGGTCTGGTGGGTGGGCGGGCTGGGCAGACTCACGCCGGTGGGCACGCCGCGCAGCGCCGCGATGAGCCTGTTGACCTTGTGCCACATCAGGAGGCCGCCGTCGCCGGGTTTCGCCCCCTGGCCGTACTTGATCTCGATTGCGCAGGGGTCTTCCTGCATTTCGGGCAGCGAGCGTATAATCTCGTCCCAGCCGAAGTAGCCGCTGGCGATCTGGAGGATGACGTACTTGATGAAGCGCGAGCGCAGGAGACGCGGTGGACAGCCGCCTTCGCCGGTGCAGATCCTGACCGGCATCCCCATCTCCTCGTTCAAGTACGACACGCCCATCTGCAAGCCTTCCCACATATTGGGAGATAAGGCGCCTAAAGACATGCTGCCGATGATGAGCGGATAGATCTCGCGTACCGGCGGCGCCCAGCCGTGTTCTTTTTCAACCAGCAGGGCGTTTTCGGGCGACAAGATGCGGCCCAGGAGCGTCCTCAATTCGAACTCGTGCCGGCCGGCGTCCAGCGCGGGGTCGGTGAGCATGGAGATGCGCACGAATTTAAGCTTGTCCAGGACATAGGCCGGGACATTGCGCCTGCCGCCGCGCCGTCTAGGGTTGCCGCCCTCGTTGATGTGGAAGCGCAGCTTGTCGATCTCCTCGTTGTGCACCGGCATGATGCAGCTGTTTGGGCACACATAGGTGCACATGCCGCAGCCTACGCAGGCGTGCGGCGCGTCGGTCGCCTGGCGGATGCCGTGGTAAACGCCGTAGACATTGGTCGGTTTCTCACTCAAGCCGAGCTGGACATTCACGGTGCGCTTGCGGTGCACGCCCAGGGAGATGGCCTGCACCGGGCAGACCGCGGTGCACTTGCCGCACAGGGTGCACTTATCCTTGTCCCAGGCCACGACCCAGTGCTGGTCCTTGATGCTCAGGCTGGACGGGTGCATGGTTCCCACTGGCTCCATAGCTTTACCTCCTTCCTGAGGGCGTCCACGGCCACGGTGTCATACTTCATGGGCTGGAAGTC
>JBDKSM010000203.1:0-26276 GCA_039680665.1 Syntrophaceae bacterium
CTGAACGCCGGCGGCCAGTCCGTGTACGCCGTTACCGACCGTGACGGCACCATGCTCTACAACCCGAAAAGCCTCTCCCTGTTCAATACGCGCTGGCAGAGCATGAACCGGATCATCCGTGAAGGCATCAAGACCAACGAGCGCTTCACCGGCTACGACATGGTCCAAGGTCAGGTGTTCTGCACCAGCGCCGTAAACGGCAATCTGGCCCTGGTCTCAATCTATTCCATCGCAGAGCACAGCCAGGGCATCACCGGCATCATCGGCAACGGCCTGTCCAACAGCGTCATGGTTATCATTCTCGTCATCTTCGTTTCCTTGGCCATCCGCAATGTCATCTCGAAACCGCTGAAGTCTTTGAACGAACACATGAACGATCTGGCCGCGGGCCAGGGTGACCTTACCCAACGCCTCCAGGTAGCCAGCGCCGACCAGCTGGGCCGGATGTCGATCAACACCAACCGCTTCATTGATGTCGTCGAACAGATCGTCATGGATGTCAAGAGCACGGCCATGCGGGTCGAAAGCGCCACGCAGGAGGTCCAGTCCGGTTCCCAGGGTCTCTCCATGTCCACCCAGGAACAGGCGGCCGCCATCGAGGAGGTTGCGGCCACCATTGAAGAGATGACCTCCGCCATCAAAAACACGGCCGCCAATTCCGAACAAGGCCGCGCCCAGACGCGCGATATCGTCTCGCTGGCCGAACAGGGCGGGGAAATCGCCCGCGGACTGGTCAAGGCCATGGACGAGATCAAGATCGCCTCACGCCGGATCGGCGAGATCACCGCCACGGTCAATGATGTGGCCTTCCAGACCAACCTCCTGGCCCTTAACGCCGCCGTGGAGGCCGCCCGGGCTGGTGAGCACGGCAAGGGGTTCGCCGTGGTGGCCGAAGAGGTGCGAGCCCTGGCCCAGAAGAGCGCTCAATCCGCACGCGAGATCAAGACCTTGATCGAAGACAGCCTGAACAAGGTCGATACCGGCGACCGTATGGTCAAGCAGACCCATGAGTCCCTGGAAAATATCGCCAGACGCATGGAGCAGTTGGCCCAGACCATCGAGGAAATCACGGCCGCCAGCACCGAACAGGCGGGCGGCGTGGACGAGGTCAACCGGGCCGTGAGTCAGATCGACACCAGCACCCAGAACAATGCCTCCACGGTCGAAGAACTGGCCGGCACCGCCGACGCACTCAACACCGAAGCCCGCGAGCTCGGCAATCTGGTCAAGCAGTTCAAGGTCAGTGAAGACAAATCCGGCTAAGTATCTTTTCCATTGCAACAGGAACGCGGCAGAATATGCCCTACAGTGCGAAGGCATTCCAGACCCGCCGGCGCCGGTTGCTCTTTTTCGGCATTGATCTCATTCATCACTCGTGGTCTCAGTATCCGTCTTATTTTCAGATGAACGATACCGTCGGTTTTCGATCAGGGACCATAGGCCGAAGATGGCCATGATAAAGCTGACCCCCACGAACGCCTTGGTGTATCGTGCCACTAGGGGTTTCTTGAATGATTCCATATAGAGCGACTCGTTGATCTGCACCTCGATCTGCACACCGTGGAAACCATGCTCCGACTCACCCCAAACCTTGATAATCCATTTCCCCTTGCGGTCGGGAAGGATGGTCACGAAACCATTTTTATCCGTGCGCCCCTTCTGATGAGGAAGCTTGTCCCGCGGCCCGAAGACCTCATAGGATGAATAGCTGGCTGGGTCGTCGGGTCCGTAGAACACCCGTACGCTGACGCCCCTGTTCTCGACCTGATAATTAATGGTATGCGCACAAGCCGGCCGGCACGAACCGACCATGACGATACAAGTTATCCCGATGATGTTCAAAAAAACCTTCAAAGCGGAAGGACCGAACCGTAGCCATGCCGCGCCTACCATGGATGCCCTCCTTACAAAATGAGCCACTGTTTTGCGCCGTTGAACCGGATGAGAAAAATCAGATCAGAACGCCTCGACCAAAGGGGGGCATACCACTCGATAGCGGCATGCCCCCATGCCTGCGTAGATTCCGATTTATTTGACCTTGAAGGTCAAGGTGGAAGCCAGCGTCTTCTTGTCGCACACCGCCGCGTCCGGATAGGCGGACTCCTGTTTCACCACGAGGACCCATACCCCGCCACCGATCATCCTGATCTTGGCTATGCCTTCCTTATTAGTGGAGGTGGTGTAGGCAAAAGTATTTGCCTCAGACGAAAATCCATCATAGGTCCCGTAGACGATCGCCCTAACGGGCTGGCCCTGTGCAAGCACCTTGACCGTCAGCTCATCGCCTTTTTTCAGTCCGGCCGGGTCCTGCATGGGAACGATCTCCAGCGCGTGGCCGAAGACCTTGGCAAAGGCGGCACCTCCGGGGGCGCCCACCGCGAACACGGCCTTGGCGTACTTCTCCGAATAGCTGCATTCGATCACGTCTTTCACTTCCTGCTTGTTTTTGCCCCGCTGATAGCCGTCCGTGGTTTTCGTAGAAAATCCGCCTTTCTTCTTTACCACGGCCACATACGAACCCGGGGCTTTCAAGGCCGCGCCCGATTGGAAGAGATCCTTTCCGCCCGTGGCGCAGGGTGTCTCTTTCCCGTCCGGGGCAAGAATGGAGGCGGACTCGATCTGATCAGCGGCCAGCGGTTTGTCGTTCGGGATAACCAGCTTGTGGGCATTGGCCACCGTGAAGGAGGCAGCTTTTGATTTCTCTACGGCGTAACTCTGCATGATGATCCATGTGTCATGCGCCGAGGCGCTGCTCAATGGCAGAGCCATCAACATTGCGACTGCGGACATAGCAACCATACCATGGGTAAATAATCTTTTCATATGCATCTCCTTTTTGTTATCTTTTGGTTCAGATCTCATGTTCTTTAAAACATGCACTTCAGGCTCGCGTACATGGTCCGCATGGGGTAAGGGTGCGATACATGGACGAGCCGATTGGTGATGTTGTCCACCCCGAGAGAAGCCGTCAGGTAGTCCTTGAAGCGGTACGAGACCTTGGTGTCGTAAATAAGATAATCATCCAGGCCGCCGTAGCCGCCGTCCCGGTCGCTGTTGTCGAGCGTTCCATACTGACGTCCCGAATAATGGCCGGCCACCATCACGAACCAGCGGTTGCTGGGGGAGTAATCGATCACGCACTTGGCGCGCCACTTGGCCACGCGCGGGAACACCTTGCCTTCGCTCTGAGGGACATTCGGGTTGGAGACGATCTCGGCGTCGGTCCAGGCCACGTTACAGAAGACTCCCAACCCCTGGATCAGAAGCTTGCGCTGGTTGACCGCCAGCTCGATCCCCCTGGTGCGGACCTCTTCCACGTTCTGATAGTTGGTAATATTCGTATACGTGTTGGTCTGGCTGTAGATGGCGTCGCTCACCTCGTCCTGGAAATAGGTCAGGCGCGCTTCGCCCGTTTCGCCCAGGCCGCGAGTGATGGTGATGTCCTGCGCGAGGACCCGTTCGGGCTTGAGGTCGGGGTTGGCCTTGTTGTCGATACCGGAAGCGGTTATGCCTCCGTAGTACAGCTCTCCCACGGTGGGGTAGCGCGTGGCCTGGGCCAGCGAGAAGCGGATACGCCAGTTATCGGTTGGACGGAAGGTGGTCGAGAACTTGGGTGAGAGATTGTTTTCCGATTTATCGGGCAAGCTGGCTTCGATATGGGTCGAGGCGTCCGCGTCCATGGATTTCGACGCGTCGAAACCCTTCCACCACTCATACCTGCCGCCCAGATACACCGACCACTGGTCGCTTACATCCCAGGTGTCGTCGAGGAAGGCGGCCTGCGTCTGGGTCTTGCCTTCTTCACCCTTGCTCAGGGTCGTGCGGACGTCGTTCTTCCAGTCGGATGCGTCCCACGTTTCGGAGTCCACCATGAAGCGATCGAAGTGATAGCCCCATTCGATGGTGTGCTTTCCGCGCGCCTGGGCATCGTAGGCCCATTTCAGATCGGCCGTATACCATCCGTCTTCGTTGTCCGACACCGTTCCCGTGCCGCCGTCGGCGGCCTCGGGAGGCGCCGTTTTCGAGGACCTGGTGACATCCTTGAGGGTATCATAGTAGCTGAGCGTCAGGTCCATCTTCAAACCTTGCGCCGGTTTGCGGGTGTACGACAGGCCGTAGAGCATGTCCCGCTTCTCGCCTTCGGAATAGCCGAAGGTGCTGCCGCCCAGGTTGTAGCTCTTGCCGTCCACGATCACGATCCCCGAATATACAGGATTGCCCGCGGCTTCTGCCAGATAGGTTTCCGGATCGTCGCGGGTGGTCTCGCTCTGCCACGCGGCTATGCTCAGGCGCACCTGCGAGTCGTCCGTCAGGTCATAGGCCAGCTTGGCCTTCAGGGTCGTGTTCACCCGGTCTTCGACACCCTGGGCACCCAAGATATAGCGCTTTTCGCCCTGAGAATCGTTGTCGCTCTCCCAGCCCGTTACCACCGTGCCGGCCGCGCTTCCTCCGGCTGAGGCCGCCTTGGTGACATAACTGGTGCCCTGCACCTCGGCATCGAGATACTGGGCCCAGATGCCGAAAGACAGATGGCCCATTTTGGTGCCGCCGTAGGCATTCGCCGTATAGCCCTGAAGATCCCAGTCCGAGGCGTATTCTTTGAAGTCCTCATAGCTGTAGGTGATATCAGCCGAAGCCTCCGGTTTTTCCGGCATGTGCGTGGTGATGAGCGCCGTGCCGGCCATGGAGTTGCCGCTTAAGGCCGCTGAAAACGGCCCGTAGATGACATCGATGCTCTCGATCTCCTCTGGTGTGACCATCTGCCACTTGGGCGCGTTACTGTTGCCCGTGGCGGTGAAATCGCTGATAAGCTGTCCGTCGGTAAGGACCAGCACCCGCCCCGTCTGCACCGTGCTGATGCCACGGATGACCAGCGGCTGGTTCGTGGAGCCCGGGGAGAGCTTCCTCAGGTAGGCCCCCGGCAGGTACTTGAATGCGTCCGAGGTCTCCGTGACATTGATGCGCTCGAGACCTTCCGGGGTGATGGTTTCCACCACGGCGGGCACCTTGCGGGATTCTTCGTCCTCGATCTTGCCCGTGGGGGTCACCACGATCGCCTTGAGTTTGGCCTTGGGCGCAGCGTCGATTTTCTTGGTCTCCGGGGGCGGGGTTGCGGACTGGGATATCACCTGTTCTTCCCCAGGTTGCGGGGCCGGGGTTCCGGGCTGTATCGTTACCTGATTCTCTCCAGGTAACGACGGTTCTGCCGTAAATACCGGGGTTGGCAGCATCATCATTGCGAGCAGGACAGCCCACAGCAAACCATACACCTCTCTCATGAAAGCACCTCCATTAAAATCTCCTTTCCTTCGCATCACCTCCTTTGGTAGAATAATTAACCGAGAGGCGATGATATTTTGCATCGCTTTCCTCAACAAGGGGCAGGGAGTTCCGGCCAAGGGTTTCCCTGCCTCTTGCCCTATAATCAACGGATCATCATACCATCCGAATCCATACCCCCTTCAACTGACTGCGCCGTTATGAATCATTGTCCATGCCCTCGGGCGCGTGCAACGCGTATACAACCGGGAGAAGCACGAGCACCCGGTAGGGCACCTTCCTGGAAATGACGGTGCTGGCGATCGCCTGCCTGGCGTTGTCGTCCAGGACACGAAAACCGGAGCTTTCCACCACCTTGATAGAGCTCGTGGAACCGTTTTCCATGACCATGAACGACACCACGGCCCGGCCTTCCAGACCCTGCCTGCGCGCCCGCGCCGGATACCTGATATGCTTCATCACCTCGTCCCGGATATAGGCGTAATCCTTGCCGCCCGGCAGCATGCTCCCGGCGCTGAAAGACGCTTCATCGCGAGGCATGCCGGTATGCGGTTCGGAAAGAACGTCCGCCGTGGCATCCTGTTCACCCGCGACGGCAGCTACGGCCTGTATCACTTCCCGGCCGTTATCGTCCGCCGCCACAACGTCCGTTTCAGGCGCAGGCGATTGCGGCTCCTGGAGCCTTGGGACCTGCCGCTCAGTCCTCGGCAGGTCCCTCTTCTCAGGCCTGGGGGGCAGTTTCACCTCGGGGCATCCCTTTGGCAAAGGCGGTCGTATTCCCGGCGCCCCCCTTTCTCCATCCACCAGCGCGAAGTCGATTGCCACCACCTTAACCGCTTCGGCGTGCAGCCCGGTGGACAGCCCGAAAACGAGCGCGCCGAGGGTGCTATGGACGGCCAGCGAGACAAGGATGCCCAGACGTCGTTCCTTCATCTCCGCCCCTTCCACTGGGTCTGCACACTCACGCGGGTGAATCCGGCCGTTTTCACCAGATCAAGGACCTCGACGAAGCTTTGCAGTTTTAAGTTCCGATCGGCTTTGATGAGAAAGGCAGTGTCGCGCGGCAGCGTTCCGATCGCACGCCCGAGCCCCGCCACATCGACGGCCGCGCCTTGATAGAAGATATCGCCGGTGCAGGCTATCTCAACCACATAAACTTTCGTCGCTGATTCGTGCTTGCCCGCCACCTTCGGCAAATCGACCCGGATAGCCCCGGCGGCGACAAAGGTGCTCGTGGTCAGGATAATGGCGAGCAGCACCAGCATGATGTCGATAAAGGGTATCATGTTGATAAAGTCAAACTCTCTCTCATCCATGTCGGTCGTCCCATTCCAGCAGGATGACTTTCACCCGGCGCAGAAGCGTGTTGTAGAAAACGATCGATGGTATGGCGACCAGGAGGCCGAAGGCGGTTGATTTGAGGGCCAGAGCCAGTCCGACCATGGTCCTGGATGCATCCAAATATCCCTGGGTGCCGATAGTGTGAAAGGTGATCATGATGCCCAGCACCGTGCCCAAAAGCCCGATGTACGGCGCGTTGCTGCCGATCGAGGCGATGACGCCCAGCTTGCGCGTGATCTCGATCTCCAGCACGCGCCGGCTCTCCTTATAACGTTCGATATCGATCCGCCTCAAAAAGAGATGGCGTTCGATGAAGATCGCCATGACGACGATCGAGAGGAGGATCAGCAGACCGATGATGCCGAAATCCACCACATGCTGTAACCAAACCACATTATCCTCCTCACGGCCGGGCAATGCCCCGCACATTCACGGCAAATTCCAATGGCGAGACAACTGGTGCCACACTATTATTAATCGTGTTACTTTAATAATAACGCACCGCCCCGTCAAATGAAAAATTCAAATGGCTTCTTGATCACGCTGCAGGGGCATAAGAAAGCGAGGTACACTATCAACGATCATACAAGCGCGTCCAGATATGCGTCGTGGATCGTGAGGCGCGTATGGGCATGGTCCGGCACACGATGGCAGCGATATGCGAAAAGCCACAACCTCGGAAATGGGCTTTACAGCTCCAACGGTTCTCGATCAACGCCGCCGGTTCGAACCCCAACCTGGGCGGTTCGCCCGCGCCTGTCTAGGTAGGGGGTCGTCGGAAAGCATGCCAGGCGGCGAAACCGTTGATAAAAACGAGGAAGGGTGACGACGTGATCACAATCACCAGTTCGTCGAACAAGCGGCTGTACGTGGCGGGTCGGCCCTTGAGACGCTCAAGTAGGGAATCGAAGGTATTGCCGATCAGGTTTCCCACGTTTATCATGCGGATGTAGAGCAGGATATCGCGCGTGGCGGCTTCGCCATAGAAACGTTTGAGCTCCTGAAGATTCGCTTGTGTTGGTTTGCCTTCCGTCTGGGCATATTCCTGGGCGAACTGCAGAACCGGCCGTTCGTTATCATTAACCTGCGCGCCGATTTCCATCTGCAGCAAACCCTTGATCTCTTCGGCCTCCACCCCGCTCAATTGCGCCAGAGCGCCGTGAAAACGGGCGCAGTGTTTGCAATCATTCACGGCCGTGACCGCCAGCATGATCTTTTCCGCCAGAGCCCACGGCACGCGCTTGGAGTAGTAGGCCTCGATGATCCGCGGCGCGCGGCTTATAATATAGGCGGCATCGAGGAGAAACCGCCCTGTGGTATATACCCGTTTATCGAATGCCTGGTTCATGTCCTCCTCCGGAAGTTGCTTTTTCATCATGGCGCTTCAAGCTGTATGGCGCTTATGCTGCGTCAACCATTCCAAGATACCACGCCACGGGGATGGAATGCAAATCCGATCATTACCGCACATGCCCCTTGCGGGAACCAATACATGTGCTATGATCATGACTCATCAAAGGTCATAGGACACGTATGGATTTTCATATACCCACCAAGAACAACACCGTGCTTGAGCGTCTGCTCGGTCGCATCTATGCCGACACCGAGCTGCATCAGCTGTGGCGGTGCGCCAACATGAACGCCATTGACCGCTCCGCGATCAGCGACCATGGCGAGGTGCATGTCCGCATCGTGGCCAATGCGGCGCTCAGAATCCTGCGCCTGCTGGTCAAAGGCGGCGTGGAGCCCAGCGTAGTCAAGAATCACGGTCTGCGCGTTGAGGACGCCGAGGTGATTGTGGTGCTGGCCGCATGCTTTCATGATATCGGCATTGCCGTGCATCGCGACAATCATGAACAGTACAGCCTGATCTTCGCCTACCCCAAGTCCCGGGCGCTGCTGCAAGACCTCTATGACGAAGCCGGCCGGACCATCATTACCTCCGAAGTGATGCATGCCGTGATCGCGCATAAAGTGAGCGAGACGTGCCTGACCATCGAAAGCGGGGTGCTCAAGGTGGCGGATGCCTTGGATATGGCTGAAGGGCGCACGCGCATCCCGTTCGAGGCCGGCAAGGTCGACATCCATTCCATCTCGGCCTTGGCCGTGGATGCCGTCGACATAGAGCCCGGCGCCGAACGGCCGGTGAGGATCGTGGTCAGGTTGGCCAACTCCGCCGGCATATTCCAGGTGGACGAACTGCTCCGCAAGAAGCTCAAGAACTCTTCCATCAGGGAGCATGTGGAGGTTGTCGCCCGCATCGAGGGCGATAAGGAGCGCCGGCTCATGGAGAACTACCGGTTTTAAGGCTGTGCGGCTTAATGCGTATATGTCTCCAGGGGCCTGACCTTGTCTCTGATCGATCCGCTGAGCACGCTTTCCATGAAATCATCCGCCAGTTGTTTGCCCTGGTTGGTCGCATCCTTCCAGAACGCGATCCGTTCTTCGTCGCGGCCGTCAAAGGTTTTGAAGTCCGCCCGGTCCGGGATGCGGCCCAACGGCAGACGGGCGACAAACTCGGGAGAAGGCACCAGCATAAGCATATTGCGCATGTGCTCGGGGTCGGCGTTGCGCCTGTTCAGGGTCTTGTCGAACCATCCCGGGATAAGCCGGGTTGAAAAATGCGGGTAGAGGATGATGCCCTGATCATCCTGCGGCGAAAATGAGGCCGGGTGATAGTCGAGGATGCCGCCGTCGCGGTACACCCCCCGTGCCGCGCCGGTGATGTTCCGGATACCGTCCATAACCAGAGGGATAGAGCTGGTGGCCAGCAGGGCATACGGGAAATTCTCCTCATTCAGGGGCACGCGCTGGATGGGAAATTCACTTTCCTCAAAAAAAGGCGGTTCTTCGCGGGGATCATAGAAAAACGCCCGCTCGAAGAAAAGGGATAAGAGGTTGCGATTGATCCGGTTGAGCAGCCAGCCAAGGGCCAGCCCAAGAACCTGGATCGAAGTTTTCTCGGACCCGGCCGCGCCCCGGCACCGCACGGCCGTGAGGTTGAAGCGCATCACGGGATGGGAGAGGATTTCAGCCACCCGCTGTTTGGGAAAGCAGGCATCCATGATCTTGCGGCATTCCTCTTTGACCCTCTGGGGCGTGATCCGCCCGTTGTAGCGCTGCTCGGTATAGGCCTCGGCCAGGGCATCGATGGCGGATACCGGGTCGCTCAAAGCGGCCGAGGCCAGCTTCCATGAGCCGATCGAAGTGCCGTAGAGGTGCAGCGGTTTGACGCGCTCTTTGAACCATTGGCTGAAGATAATCTTGTCAAGTTCGGAGATGATCAACCACTTGGCCGCGCCCGCGGCGCCGGCCACCACCGTCACATCATCGGGATGAAGTCCTCCGTCCCGGATGCGTTCCCAGATATTTTTGCCGGCCAGAAACAATAAATCGCTTTTCATTCCACCCATCCTTCAACCCTCTTTTCGTGAAGCCATACTCACGCCCACGGCGTCCACCGACCGTTTTCTTTTTGGCCGCGCGGTCGCCGCAAAAGCGTCCTGACGTGCATGACGACGGGGACAGGCATACGGTGCCCTTTACCCTGACGAGCGTTGCTGGTCTGCATGCCGGGTGAGGTAAAGAAACCCGGTGCCGCCTCACCCGGGGCTAATCACTTGGGGTGCCGGCAGACCTTTCGCTAAGAGGTCTATTTGTTCTTTTTCTTTTCCAGCTTGGCCGATTTCTTTTCTTTAGCCGTCTTCTGTGGTTTCTTTTTCTCGGCCTTTCTGATATCCGACGATTTGGCCATGCAACACCCCTCCCCTGATAACCATCAGGATTTCATACTGCGATCTCCACTCCCAATCACTTGCCCTTGGTCAACTCCGCCCTCAGAACCTGCGAGAGCGAAAACGTCACCACCTTCCGCGGGGCAATCGTCAATTCTTCACCGGTCTGGGGGTTGCGACCGCGACGGGCATGCTTCTGCCGTACCTGCCATTTCCCGAAGCCGGAGAGGGTCACATCGCCACCCTTTGTCAACTCCTCCTTGATGATGGCGATAAAACCGTCCAAAGCCTCGGTGGCTTCCTTGCGCTCGAGCCCGGACGCGATTGCGATCTCATCGATGATATCCTTCTTCGTCAGTGTGGCCATGTCTCCTCCCTTTGATATAATCTTATCATATTATTTATCAGTTATGCAATCAGGTGAATATGTATGGATATCTCAGCGTCGTCTGCCGTGAAGACGCACCGCGGACAATGATCGGGGCTAACGAGCCATACCGGCTGTAAGCCTTGCCTCTCTTTACCCTTTAAGGCGTGCTGAACGACCCTTAGCAGTGCTCGCCCGGTCTACGACTCTTTTTTTAATGTGTCAAGCGGGATGCGCATACCCTGCTGGAGCAGGAAGTGGACCAGCGGCAAAGACAGGTTCTCCGGGCCGTACAGCGCAAACTGGACGCTGGGAATATAGAAATACATCAGGCTGCGGCGCATGAGCAGGGTATCGGCCAGTTCGCGGGCCATGGGGTGCGACGTGCCGAGAGAGAGCTCGACGTCGCCGGGATTGATGGATATGCCGAGACGGCGCGCATTGACCTTGAACTCCGTGGTTTGCGGCTGCCGATGCTGATAGAGCCGGATCAAAAACTTCATCACGCGGCTCATGGAAGCGCTGATTTTACGGCCCTTGACGCGGCAGATCAGATCGCCGGCTTCCTTGAGCTCGCAGGTCATCCACTGGTCATTGTCGGAAAAATCGATGGAGGCCAGAAACTTGGGGAACCCCGAAAAATCGATGCCCCAGCGCAGCGCCTCCTCGGTGGTTACGGGCAGGCGGTGGATGTACGGATAGAAGTTGAACTGCAAGAGCTGGCGCAGGAGGTTGTAGCCGGGCAAAGGCAAAATCTGCGGGTTGTTGAGCAGGATATTGAAGGCGAACTCGTTGTAAGGGCCCACATCGGTGTCGTAATACTCGAAGCTGGCCAGGGCCACGGCGCCGATACCGGGCAGGAACTGCGCCGGTGTGAAGCGCGGATCGGGCAGCAGGCGTTTGAGCGCCCAGAGGCTGGCCGGGAATATGGCCAGATGCGCCCTGGCATCACGGTAGAAGATCGGCAGCTTGACCTTCCGGCCCGCCGCCCAGACATCGACCTGCGGTATTCCGGCAAAGAAATCAGGATGTTGCATTTCAGACATACACACCTCCCTGATTTATATAGTAATATTTAAATCTTGGCTGCGGAAAACCTCTCGGTGACATTACCTAATTATTCACCTATCCATACGCCCCCTTTCGTCCGCGGTCAATTGTCCGTACACGCCGCACAGGGGGTGCTTGTTTTCCCGGGGCGCATGGTTATTATGATTTCCAGGGCAAGCAAAACAAGGAGAGACCTCAATGGCGTTTCCTGAACGATTGCATTCGGAACGCATGCTGCTGTGGAAGCCCATAGCATTCATTATTATCCTGGCAATGCTCTCGCTGGGGGTCTTCTTTTCCGTCTACGAGCATTGTATGAATGCATTACATGAACAGGTTGAGCTTCAGCATCGACAAAGCCTCATACAGATCGTTTCGATGGCCCGCAACGCCGTGGAGCCGGTCTTGATGCAGGTCCGCACCGGGAAAGTGGGCCGGGCTCAAGCGCTGAACCAGATACGGACGCGCGTGCGCGCCATGACCTATACCGATCAATACGGAAAGAATTATATCTTCATGAGTTCCTACGACGGAACCATGCTGGTGCAGCCCTTTGAACCGAACAAGGAATTGACGAATCAATGGGACCTTCGCGATGACCATGGCCGGTACATCATTCGCACCCTGGTGCAGGCGGCCCGCACGCATCCGGCCGGTTCTTTTGTCCGGTATTATTACTACCTGCCCAGTGTCCATGCCATGCAGGAAAAGCTGGCCTATGTCGTCGGTCTGCCTGAGCTTCAATGCTATATCGGCACCGGGATGTACATGCAGCGGGCCATCCAAGCGCAGCGTAAGATCCTGAAAAGGGCGCAATACACCACCATTGGATTGTTGATCGTCGTGCTCATCCCTGTCTCGGCGGCGCTTATCGTCATTCTGGACAGGAACAGATTGCTGATGGACGAGGTCAGAATACGCCGGCACGTGGAGGACGACCTGAAAAACAGCGAGGCAAAGTTCAGGTCCATCTTTGAAAATGCCATGGAAGGGATCTATCAGTCTGCTTCCGACGGTCGTCTGATCAACGTGAATCCGGCGCTGGCCCGCGCCGTGGGGTATGCGTCTCCCCAAGAGATGATCGAGAGCGGCGTTGGTATCGATCACTATTACGTGGACTCCGACGGCCGGGAAAAACTTATCAATACCTTGCACGCAAAGGGTTTCGTCAAGGATTACGTCGTCCAGTTGAAACGCAGAGACGGGAGCAAAGCATGGGTAACGAACAATGCGCATGTCGTCAAGGATGAACAGGGTGATATCCTCTACTACGAAGGGACCGTGGAGGACATCAGCGCGCGCAGACAGGCCGAGCTGACGGTCAGAAGGCTGGCCGCCGTGGTGAGGAACAGCCGCGAACTGGTGTGCCTGGCTGAGATGGACGGCAGGATGATCTTCCTCAACGAAACCGGGAGCAGGATGCTGGGCATCGACCAGGACGAGGTCGAAACCATCACTATCAGGCAAGTGATCCCCGGCCATTGGAAGGACCTTCTCGAGCGGGAAGTGTTGCCGGCACTCGCCAAGGCAGGGGGGAACTGGGAAGGTGACCTGCAATATGTCGATCTCAAGACCGGTGTTTTGACCGATGCGCATGCCCTGTTTTTCACCATCGACGATCCGGAGGCCGGAGATCGCCGCTACCTGGTGAACATATCCCTTGATGTCACCCGGCACAAGCTGGCGGAAGAGAAGTTCATGAAGGTCTTCATGCTGGCGCCGGACGGCATAGCCATTACACGGCTGCGGGACGGACTGATTATCGATACCAACCTTGGATTCGAAGACCTTTCGGGATGGAAACGTAGCGAGACCATTGGAAGGACCTCTCAGGAGCTGAATTTCTGGGCCGATCCGGCGGATCGGGTTCTTCTGGTTGAAGAGCTGAAGGCCGGCCGGGATGTCCTGCAACGCGAATTTCAATTCCGGCGCAAGGATGGCGTCGTGCGCAGCGGAAGCTATTCAGTCCGCCCCATCCATATCACGGGGGAGGCATGTCTGGTCTTCGTCATGCAGGATATCACCGACCGGAGACGGCTGGAGGAGGATCGCCACAAGCTGGAGCAGCAGCTCACTCATTCACAGAAGATGGATGCGATCGGACAGCTGGCCAGCGGCGTGGCGCATGATTTCAACAACATCCTCACCGGCATCCAGGGCATTGCCACCCTCATGAAGCTGGACTACGATTCCGAGCATCCCCATTACCAGCGCTTGAACCAGATTGAAGAACAAGTGATGCGTGGCGCGAATCTGACGCGCCAACTCTTGGGTTTTGCGCGTGGGGCTAGATCCGAAGCCAAAACCGTAGTGGTCAATGACTTGATCCGGAAAACCGCACACTTTTTCCTGGAGACCAGAAGGGAAATCAAGGCCGACTTGCGCCTGCAAGAAGACGTCTATCCCGTGGAAGCGGATGCCGGGCAGATTGAGCAGGTGCTGCTCAATCTCCTCCTCAACGCCGGACATGCCATGCCCGACGGGGGAGCGCTCCAAATTCAAACCACCAATATCACGCTCACGCAAGCCGAGGCCAAGGATTACGAGACACCGCCCGGAGATTACGTAGAAATTTCAGTATCGGACACGGGCATCGGGATGGACCATGAAACGCTCGCGCGCATCTTTGAACCGTTTTTCACGACCAGGGCCCAAGAGGGGGGAACCGGTCTCGGCCTGGCCTCCTCTTACGGCATTATCCGCAATCATGGTGGCGCCATCCGAGCCTACAGCGAACCGGGAAAAGGGTCCACCTTCAGTATCTATCTCCCCTCTTCGCTGAACAAGGTTGCGTAGGAGAACCAAGCCCCGCCCAAAGACCTGCGCACCGGAAGCGGATCGATCCTGCTGGTGGACGACGAGCCCACGATCCTGGATACGGCGTCGAATCTGCTGAATATGCTGGGTTATCCCGTGTTCCAGGCGGCCAATGGGCAGGAAGCCGTTGACGCCTATCGTGAAATGCATGACCGCATCGATCTGGTCATTCTGGATTTGATCATGCCCGGGATGAGCGGTTCACAGACGGTGGAGACGCTCAAGACGATCAATCCCGGGGTCAAGGTCATCCTCTCCAGCCGCTACAGCCTGCAGGGCGACATCAAGAAGGTCGTGGAAACAGGCTGCCAGGGTTTTATCCAGAAGCCCTACCTCATATCGGAACTGGCGGCGATCGTGCAGCAGGTCCTTCATCCTTAAGGTCTAATCCCGCTTCGGATACGGGCAGGCATTGACATGCCCGCCGTCGAACCATCCGAATCCCAATCAAGGCTTGTAAGATCCCGATTGTCGGCGCGAGGTAGACAGCGTTGGCGACCACCAGGAAGGCGAATATCCCCCTTGTTTCATCGTGAAATGATTTCACCAAGCATTTCTCAACCAAGCCGGGAAGCCCCGGGGCAACCTCCTCATGCGGCGGCCTGGCCCTCGAGGCATGCGAAATGAACCGCATCCGGCGCGGCTTGATCGCAGGCGCGGCCCAGGCCGATGATCCCGCTTGGGCCGAGTGCCAGTTCCTCATGATGGATGAACACGAGTTCTTCCCCCGGCACCCTTACATAGGTCCCGTTGGCGCTGACGTCGATGAGCATGAACTTGCCGCGCTGATATTCGATACGGGCGTGCACGCGCGAGGCGATCGAATCGTTTACCACCAGGTCGTTCTGCGCCTGCCTCCCCAGGGTAACCGACGGCCTGTCCTTATCCACGAAGACTTCCTGCTGCCCATGCCTTATCCGCAATCTCCCCCCCAGGACTGCAAGGCCTTGGTCTTTGGACAGGATAATGGTCTGCGTATCCTCCTCCCAGACGATCTCATAGAGCAAGAAGTCGCCGCCTTTGCCTTTGACCGTGGTACGGTCCACGCACACCACGGTCACCCCGGACGATGCCGGCAAGGCCGCCAGGACCTGGGAGGTGGTGATGATCTGCCTGGGCTTTGCCAGGGACACCATGCGGGCGGCCACATTCACGCTATCGCCGAACACGTCGAGCCCCTGCCTGATAACCGGTCCCGCGTGCAGGCCGATACGTATATTCGGCCGGATGGCCTTCCCCGTCAGGATCGGCGGCATGGCATCCACGGCCTTGTGCATGCCGATCGCGGCCTGTACGGCCGCGCCTTCGTCGGCGAAGGTGCACATCACCTCATCACCGATGGTCTTGACGATGACGCCCCGGTGCTCCGCGACGACCCGCGTCAGGACCTCGATGCAGGCGTTCACGAGCCTGTGCGCGCTCGCGTCTCCCAGGTCTTCGTACAGGCGGGTGCTGCCGGAAATATCGGCGAACAGGATCGTACAGGCGCTCTCTTCGGGTGGCATGTTCAACCTCTAAGATTTTTACGGCCGGCATGTCAAGACGGGAGACAAAATCGAAGGAAGGACGAATCTGACGAGGTGATCTTATTATTTTCGCCGGGGGTCTTGTTGATTTTCAATCCATGCCGATAGAATAGTATACAACCGCATAGCTCTAAGGATAGAGCATTGCTTGGAAGCGAGCCAAGACCTTTGCGGTTGTAAGAAAAGCGGTCCAGCGGGCCGCTTTTTCATTATCCTGGTATGGCCAAACAATGACCAATTGACGACCATGACATCTCATCCCTCCGGCACTGAGTGCTCATTGCTCACGGGCGCGCACCTCATGGTTACCCTGCCGGTTGCCATTCCGGCCTTGTTAATGGTATAGAGGTGTTGGCTCCACGGTCTGTCAACAACGCACGGTTGGAACGAACATCTTGATCATGACATGTTCGTCAAAGGCTGAAAAATCATGCACATTGCGAACCCTATAGCACGGCTGAACGAGTTCTTACGCACCGATATCTGGCGCATCCGCCTGTGGGAAACCCGGGGGGCGCGCAGACTCACGCTGTATACCCTACGCATGCTCCTCATCGCGGCCAAGGAGTTCGTCCACGACAAGTGCACCTTATGGGCCTCGCAGCTCACCTATTATTCACTGCTCGCCATCGTGCCGGTCTTCGCCCTGGCCTTTGCCGTGGCCAAAGGATTCGGTCTCGAAGCCCATCTGCAGAAGCTGATCCTGGAGCGCACCTCCGGCCAAGAAGAAATCATCGCCAGGATCCTGCAGTATTCACATAACCTGCTGGCAAACACCAAAGGCGGGGTGCTGGCGGGCGTGGGAGCGGTCCTTCTGATCTGGTCCGTTTACCAGATCCTGGATACGGCGGAAAGGGCGTTCAATGCCATATGGGAGGTGAAACAAAAACGCACGCTGGGCCGCAAATTAAGCGATTACCTGGCGCTTATGCTCATCAGTCCCATGCTGTTCGTCATCGCCAGCAGCGCCATGGTTCTGGCGGCTACGCAGATCACCCAGATCATGGCGCGCTTCAGTTATCTGGGCGCCGTTGCGCCGCTCATAAATCTTATCATCATGATCGTGCCCTATGCCGTACAGTGGTTCCTGCTCTCGCTCCTGTATATGTTTCTGCCCAACGCCAAGGTGCGCTTTCTCTCGGGCCTGATCGGGGGCATCAGCGCCGGCACCGCCTTTGTCGTCATACAGATAGTGTATATCACCTTCCAGATCGGGGTGGCCCGTTTCAACGCCATCTACGGCAGCTTTGCGGCCCTCCCCCTTTTCATTGTCTGGCTCTATACGAGTTGGTTGATCGTACTCCTCGGATTCGAACTCACCTATGCCCATCAGCATGTGCATATCTACGAATATGAGCCCGACATCAAGGCGGCGAGTGCGTCTTTCCGCATGCTTATCAGCCTGCAGGTGATGCATGCTTTTGTAAAAAATTTCATGCAGGGCGGGATGCCCCTGAGCGTAAACGATATCACGCGCAGATTAACGCTGCCGGCGCTGCTGACCGGCGAGATCACGGGGAACTTACGCGCCGCCGGCCTGATCGTGGCCGTGGTCCCGGAGGGTAAGCGGGAACAAGCCTTTCAACCGGCGCGCGATATCGATATCTTCACCATCGCCTATGTGCAGCGCGCGCTCACCCATAGCGGCTCCGAAGCCCTCCCGGTGGCAGAAACCGACGCGTTCGAGCGCTTCCGGTCGTCTTTGCAGACCTTCGAAACCTTGATCGAAAACGCGGACGCCAATGTGCGCCTCAAGGACATCTAGCCATCAGTGAAAAACAGGGGGACGAAAGGATGAGTTCCCAACATCTTTGTCATAGGTTGAGACCAGACCCCGGTTGTTCCTTTACGGATCGGGTGACGGTGCGTTCTTGATCTTATTTCTCTTTTGCCCCTTTCTTGATCAGCGCCAGGGCCTCGCTCAGGTGCTCGACCGGGGTGAGCGTGATGCCCTGGATGTCCTTAAGCGCCTCGGCGTTGCCTTTGGGTATGAGGGCATTGGTGAAGCCCAGGCGGATGGCCTCGCGAATGCGGGCCTCCATCTGACTGACCGATCTGAGCTCGCCGTTCAACCCTATCTCGCCGATGCAGACCAGTCCCGGCGCGAGGGGTTTGTCGATGGCGCTGGAGGCCACGGCCATGGCCGCGGCCAGGTCCACGGCCGGCTCCACCACCTTCATGCCGCCCGCCACGTTGATGACCACGTCCGAGCCGGACAGGAACATGCCGGTGCGCTTCTCCATCACGGCCAAAAGCACGGTCAGCCGGTTTACGTCCATGCCGATGGAGGTACGGCGCGGCATGGAAAAGGTGGTGCGGCTGACCAAGGACTGCACCTCGACTAAAAAGATGCGGCTGCCCTCGATGGTGGCCATGACCGCGCTGCCCGGCAGCTTGCCGCCCAGGCCCATGAAGATGCCCGACGGGTCGCGCACCTCGGCCAGGCCCGAGCCCTTCATCTCAAAGATGCCGATTTCGCCCGAGGGGCCGAAGCGGTTCTTGACCGCGCGCAAAACACGGAAGGCGCCCGAGGAATCGCCCTCGAAATACAGGACCGTATCCACCATGTGCTCCAGCATCTTGGGCCCGGCGATCCAGCCGTCTTTGGTCACATGCCCGATGATGAACACCGGTATGCCGGCGCTCTTGGCCAGGCCCATGAGCATGCCGGCGCCGTACCGGATCTGCGAGACGCTGCCCGGCGGCGCGTCGACATGGCCTGAAAACACGGACTGGATGGAGTCGATCACGATCAGATCAGGTACGATAGCCTTGATCTGCTCTTGGATGCGCTCCAGCATGACCTCGGCCAGCACCAGGATGCCCCTACCCTTCACGCCCAAGCGGTCGCCGCGCAGTTTCAATTGCACGGCCGATTCCTCGCCGCTGACATACAAGACCTTCATGCCGGAAGCGGCCAGGTTGTGCGCCATCTGCAGCATGATGGTGGATTTGCCGATGCCCGGGTCGCCGCCCACCAGGACGAACGAGCCGTCCACCACCCCGCCGCCCAGCACCCGGTCAAGCTCCTCGATTGAGGTGCTCCTGCGCGAGACATCCTGGCCCGCGATGTCATCGAACGCTATGGCCACGCCTTCGCGCGCCTGGGCGGCATGGCCTTTAGTCTTGGGCGCTTCGACATACACCTCTTCTTCCAGCGTGTTCCACTCCCCGCAGTTGGGACACTTGCCCTGCCACTTATCGCTCGTGGACCCACAGATGTTGCAGCGGAATAATTTCTTGGGTTTAGCCATGTCGCTCTCAAAGATACGGTGCCAGACAAGATAAAATTTGTAAATCCATTAATTCCAACCTTGGTTTATGGCTTCCTCTGTTTTGAGCTAATTGATGAGAGTACAGATATCGTGTCACCCTTCTCAACAACTCCAGTAGGGATTGCACGGGCAATATTTCGCATTTGCCCGTGGCACACATTATTATGCCCATGATGTATTCTGGCCACCCGCCGCCAAGTTCAAATACAGGCAAATAATAAGACTCCTATTCCTGCTTTCGATTATTGAATCGAATTATTTAAGGACGTCCCTTTTACTTTTTTTACTTCCCTATGGGTCCCTTCGCCATGTTCATGATCAGGGGTCTTAAAAGGCATATACGACCGCGGCGACCGGTCCGTGCGTGACGTCCTTACATTCATCGCTTGCCGCAAAATCATCATGGTTCTTGAGGGAGAACTCCCATTGCTGATACCGGTACCCGATTTGCACAATCAGCCTCTCAATGGGCAGGAAATTCATACCTACCTCAGCATTGTATACGATTGAATTGTCGGGACTGATATCGGTTTCAGCCCCATTTACACTGACATAGCTATCTTTTTGAGCGATAAAGGCCATGCCTACCCCACCCTGAAGACCCAAAACGACCCTTTTTGTAATGGGATAGGCGATACCGAAGCCGAGGGTCGGCATTTGCGCCGTGTATCGCAATTCCATCATGCTATCCCGGTCCACGTCTTGAACCCCGCCTATAAATGCGGCGGTCTCAACCTCCAGATCGACGACCTGATGTTTGACGCCCGCATACAGCTTACAGTACTCGAAATATTGCGATATATCAGCAAGGTCGGAAAGGGAATAGGCCACGGCGAAATCAAAATCACGACGGTACATATCGACGCTGGAAACCACGGTTCGGCCGGAATTATCCATGGTGGTTATGACCTGTTTCTGGACAGAGTGGTTGCATACCATCGGGGCAAAGCTCATATTCCATTTACCGTCACGGGTCTGATATCCGAAAACAGGCCCTGACAGAAAACCGGTCTGGTCATCGGTCTTGGCAGAGATAGGCACGCCCCAGTTTGTACGATAAATCTCGGCTATCTGCCCGTTGAACCATTCCAGGGCGCCCGAATCCCAATTGGTATACCAATATTTGAACCCTAGAAAATATGTCCCGATTTCCGTCCCGAAAAGGGGGGCTGATAGAAAAAGGAGGGCTGATAATGAGAGGATGGCTATCTTCTTCATAAGGGTTACACCTCACACATGCTACTCATCCCCATGACCCCGTCCACTGTCGTAACGGTAATCACCATATCATGGGGGTGGCGTTTATTATCTTGAAAATCCGCTCTTTGACACCTCATAGCCTTGATCGTCTTTGCGCCTTACCAGTGATACCCGCACAGCACCTGCAAATGGAAGCCTCCCGCATTGGCGGTTTTATCGGCAATGGTAACCGGGACATAGGAGTATCCAAGATCAAACCCGACATTGAACCAATCGGCAAAGGTCCAGTAGATACCGGCGCTTATCCATGGGCCGACCCCTGTGTCAGTATCCGGGTCTTGGTCGTCAAAGTCAAAGAGCTCCTCCTCTTCCGCATCAACAAAATCCACGCCGCCCCCGACAAAGGGATGCATCCTCGGGGTGGCGTCATAGATCTTGCGTGCGCCAAGACGCAGTTCCGTCGTCGACACATCGAGTGAGAACGCCCCGGATACGCCCACGCTCAAACTAACAGGCCAGGATTTGTGCTTCAAATCGAAATCAATCCCCGTCTCAAGACCACCGGCCGTATCCCATACAACATTATCAAAATATTTGGCACCCAGCGTAACATTGACATTC
This sequence comes from Syntrophaceae bacterium, assembly GCA_039680665.1. Classification (GTDB taxonomy): domain Bacteria; phylum Desulfobacterota; class Desulfomonilia; order UBA1062; family UBA1062; genus JAKQBR01. The sequence goes on from JBDKSM010000203.1 coordinate 21,212, forward strand.
CAGGTCCAGTTCTCTCCAGCACGGACCATGCACGGATTCATGAGGACCGACCAAACCAGTATGGAAAACGCGACAAACACCTTCTTCATTGCCCATATCCTCCACGAAATATCTCATGAAACGCAAACGGGCCCGCAATAAATGCAATAACCATAACAAATCAGAAATGAAAATACAATTCAGCCCTTACCTACCCCACTCATAAGCGCTGTTACATATTTTAACAAGTATTTTATGACAGGGAGCCACCCTAGGGGTCCCATCAATCTCCAGAATCTATTCTTGCCCAAGACCGAATAATGCCTCATTGACATTTTAGCGCAAATCATTGGAGATCGATACAATGAAAACAGCACGAACCTGTATCATATCCATCTTTGCGATATGCCTGGCCATATCCATCATTATAGGAGTTTTTTATGCACTGCATGCCAATGATGAAATCATGCCCGCGGGTTTGCTTGGCCGTCTACGAGGCGCTTATCATACGGAAAGTACCCATCGTGCCGATACATCAACCCAAAATATAAATATCAAAATAGCCGGCTTAAAGGTCTCGGTGTGGCGCCCCAAGCAACCGCACCAGGGTCGGGTTCCGTTGATCATCTTTTCGCATGGGTTCCATGGCAGCAGCACACAATCGACATTTCTCACACAGGCCTTGGCTGAAGAAGGCTATTTGGTCATGGCGCCAAATCACCAAGATTCATTGAAGGACGGTCTATATAAGGTTTTTATTCTCCCTGAAGTTGCATTTTCACACCCGGATAAATGGAATGATTCGACCTATCGAGACAGGGCAAACGACATCAACCGTCTCATCACGGCATTGGAAAATGACAGGCAATGGTCTGCACAGATAGACTGGACGAAAATCGCCCTGATAGGACATTCGTTAGGAGGGTACACGGCGCTCGGCCTGGCAGGGGCATGGCCAAGGTGGAGGCAACCATACATCAGAGCCGTTATTGCTTTGTCACCATACGTCGCTCCTTTCATCACGAACCATACACTGGGCGGTTTGGAAATTCCGGTAATGTACCAAGGCGGCACCGCGGATTCATGGCTGACAACCCCCTGGGTGAGAAGGACCGGCGGCGCTTACGATCAAACCCCGTCTCCGGCTTATTACATTGAATTCCGAGGGGCCGGTCACTTCGCCTGGACCGATCTCACAGCAGAACATCATCAAGCAATACGCTACTGCTGTCTTTGGTTTTTAAGCAAGTACCTGAAAAACCCGCAGAGCAACGACATCGAACGCAGATTCCCGGACGTTTCCGACTTGCGGTCAAAATAATCATCCTGGAAGATGGGGGCAGGACGTGTTTTTTTAGGCCGCTCTGTCAAGATTCAAGACCTTATCTCATTCAGGGCCCGCACCTGTTACTTGTTGACCGCCGCCATCTCTTCAGGCGGGTATCGATCCCCGCGCACCTGTTCTGCCAAGACATTGAGCCTAGCTCGATTCTCCTCTGTGAGGCGACAGTCAAGCGCCCCCAGGTTGGTCTGAAGATTGGCGAGCTTGGTCGTGCCTGGAATGGCTACCACATGATCCCCCTGGTCCAACACCCAGGCCAAGGCAACCTGCGCTGCCAGGCATCCCTTTTGGGCGGCAATCGCCTTGATCGCCTCCACCAGTTTGAGGTTGGATTCGATATTTCCCGGTTGAAACCGAGGCTGCATCCGGGCCCGGTAATCAGCCTCGCTGGTGGGTCGATCGCCGGTCGAGACGTAGCGGCCGGTCAGCATTCCCCTTCCCAAGGGGGCGTAGGCGACCAAACTGATGCCAAGCTCCACACAGGTGGGGAGGATGTCCTTCTCGATATCGCGGCTGAATATCGAGTACTCGGTTTGAAGGGCGGCAATGGGATGAACGGCATGCGCCCGCCTTATCGTCCCGGCTGAAGCCTCCGACAAGCCAATAGCCCGGATCTTGCCCTCTTGAACCAACCTCGCCATCTCGCCCACGGTGTCCTCGATCGGCGTGGCCGGATCAACACGGTGGAGATAATACAGGTCGATCTTTTCAATGCCCAGACGCTGGAGACTCTTTTCGCACGCAGTCCGGACATTGGCCGGAGAGCCGTCCACGCCCACGAAGGCGCCCGAGGCCGGGTCCCGTTGGGGGCCGAACTTCGTCGCCAGGACAATGCGATCCCAACGTCCGGCGAAAGCCTTACCCAGGAGCTGCTCATTGCGTCCCTGGCCGTAGATTTCCGCGGTATCAAAATGGGTGATGCCCAGATCTACGGCCCGGTGGATCAGATTGATGGCCTCCGACTCTGGCGTGGGTTCACCGTAAAACTCGGAAAGGCCCATACATCCGAGTCCAATGGCCGATACTGAAATCCCTGATTGCCCGAGATTACGTGACATCATAGCGCCTCCTTTCCCTTTACCCGTAAACCCAGACTTAATCTCGTATCTTCCCTTTCTTCTCTTGACTTTACTCCATAGTATCCGAGCCGCTCTGTCAAGATTCATGACCCCATGGCCTTTTTTTAATTATTTAAGAACGTCCCCCTAAGCCCCTAGCCTTTAAGAACGTCCCCCCTAGCCCCTTAGCCCTCATGTTCAGTCCCCGGCCTTTTTTAATCGCCTGGTAAGGTAGCTGTTGAGTTCATTGGCGAAGACCTGGCGGTCCTTGGCACTCAAGCCCGCCGGTCCGCCACTGATCAGGCCGCCGCTCCTGAGTTCGTTCATCAAATTGCGCAGCGCCAGTGCATCTTTGACGTTGGCAGCACTGTAAAACCTGCCCCGGGGGTCAAGCGCGACCGCACCCTTGCTCACGACCCTGTCGGCCAGCGGAATGTCGGCGGTTATTATCAGATCGCCGGCTTCGGCCAGCTCCGCGATGCGGTCATCGGCGGCGTCAGGACCGGCACCCACTAGCTGGCTTGAAATATACGCAGAGCCGTTCGTGCGCAACTGTTTGTTGGCCACCATGATGAGATTGATACGCTCACGCTCGGCCGCCTTGAACAAAAGCTCCTTCACCATTCCCGGCAAGGCGTCGGCATCCACCAGGATCTTCACCTCAGCCGCCCGAGAGCTTGACCTGGAAACCCAGCCATTTGAGCTCGTCCGCGGTCAGCGCGCGGTGATCGCCCTGGATCTCGATCACGTCGTCCTTGAGCGTGCCGCCCGAGCCGCACTTCTGCTTGAGCCTTATGGCAAGCCGAGAGAGTTCTACGCCAGGCAGATTCAGGCCCGAGACCTGAACCCCATCTTTCCTCAATTTTCATTTTGCGCAAGAAACAAGACCCCCATCTTCTCTTTATGCGGCCACTTTAATACAGAGAACAAAGGGGGCACCCATCCTCTCCTCCATCCTCCTTTCAATCTGGCTGCAATCTCCAGGTCCTTCATGATCTCGTCCCTTCCGAGAGGATGTCGATGTACTGCTTATAGACGTACATCTTGTCCCGCTTCTTTCCCGTTGTCTCCTTGAGTATCCCATGTTTTTCGAACTGGTTCACCAGGAGAGATGCTGCCTGATAGGAAATGGAGAATGACGTGGCCACATTGTTCACGGACATGTAAGGGGTGTAGAAGAGTTTCTCCAAGAGGCCCACGGCCAGAGGTGACGATATCTTTTTCTGCCAGAGCAGGTTTCGATGACCCGTCTGCAGCTCCAGGATCTTCTTGGCGGTCTCAATAGCCAGGTCCGAAACCTCGGCGACCCCTTTGAGGAAGAACTCGATCCACTGCTCGTAGTTGCCGGAATTACGGACCATGGTGAGCCGGTCATAATACTCCTGCCTGTTCTTCTTGAAGAAGTAGCTCAGGTAGAGCAACGGCTTGTGCAGGATGCCCTTCCAGTACAAGTAAAACGTGATGAGGAGCCTGCCAAGCCTGCCGTTGCCGTCAAGGAACGGGTGGATGGACTCGAACTGGTAATGAATCAGGGCACAGTTGATGAGGGCCGGATAGTCATTGTCACGGTGGAGATACTTTTCCAGCTCTCCCATGGCCGTAACAGCCTCATGGGGAGGTGGTGGGACAAAGCTCGCATCGGCAAGAGTAGATCCCTGAGGACCGATCCAATTCTGGGTCCTTTTGAACTCACCAGGGGTCTTCATTGCCCCACGGACTCCCTTGAGCAGTACCTCGTGGATTTCCCTGATGAGACGGTTGCTCATGGGCAGGGTATCCAGACGTTCCATGCCGTAATTGAGGGCCTTGATATAGTTCACCACCTCATCCACGTCATTGACCTTCTCGGGAGACTGCCCGCTCTCGTACTGGAACAGGTCTTCCAGGGATGCCTGGGTGCCCTCGATCTGTGAGCTTAGGACTGCCTCTTTCCTCACAAACATGGCAATAAAGAGGTCCACATTGGGCAGTATGTCACCGAGACTATCCAGCCGTGCCAGAGCCCTGTCTGCCTCAGAAAGCAGCTTGGGCAGGTTTCCCTTGAACTGGATGGGAGGATTGGGAGGGAGAGGACTGGGGATGAAAGCCTTGTATCCCGATGACTGCTGAATGTAGACCCCACTTCTCTTCGATTTCATGACAGACCTCTTATTCAAGGATTGTTGAACAATATAATACCTACCGTTAGGTTATTCAAGATAAATTGAATAGCAGGTCCTTTTTGAGGCCCTTGTTCAACATCTCTTTAATAAATCACTATGGCCACCTGGAGGGAAGGTCATTCTTTCCCTGTTACTGCTTTCACCTCTGCAATGAGGTTGCCGAACTTGGCATAGTTAGCCTTTATCCCATCATCAAGATCCAGGGAGATCTTCGAACGATGGGGGTCTTGCTTTTTGCGTCAAGTTCAAATGCATGCAAATAACAAGACCAGACCCCAATCTTTCCTTTTGGCAAGCTGAGAGAGTTCTGCGCCAGGCAGATTCAGGCCCGCGACCTGTCCCCCATCTTTCCCAATTTTCGTTTTGCGCAAGAAACAAGACCTGACCCCCATCTCTTCGTGCGCAAGCGCCGCCTTAAGCAGCACCGGCGTCGACGACGGTTGGTCATGGAGGAAAAGCTCAAGCTTGCTCATGCACTCCGGCACTTCTTCAGCCGGGGGCGGTACGAAAGCCGCGTTCCCCGG
>JBDKSM010000204.1:0-4373 GCA_039680665.1 Syntrophaceae bacterium
AACAACGCCTTCTCGCTGCTGGTTTCGATATCCCCGCTATGCGACTCTTCGCCGCAGGCCGTCATAACCAGACAGCAAGCCAGGCACAGTCCAAGCATGAGAAATTTCGCAAGTGCATTACACTTCATGATGGCATTCTATACCAATAATCACCAGCTATCAATACCGGGGGCGAAAAATTCCTCTTCAAAATTCAGACCGATCCGTTCTTTGAATCCTGTTTTCAGGTTCGCGATGAACTCCCGCACCCTGAACTCAGGGAGAATATCCAGGATACCGGAGACGCGCACACCCGGGCCGAATGTCCTGGCCAGCAGGTCGGAATCGACCCGGCGGGGTATCACCCCCTGCTGCAGCAGGATACCTCCGCGGCGCAGTTGGGCCGCGCCCATGAGCTTGACGCCGTCCAGCCTGAGCTCTACCGGAGCCGTGCGCGCAAAACATACTTCAGAAAAACCGGGCGCGGATAATCCCATGCGGACATCCAGACCGCTCGTCTTCAAAGCCTGAGCAAAAACACCCGCAATTACGGCGTAGGTTTCCGTTATGCCCGACGCAAACCGGCCCTTGAGTGGGGTTATGAGGCTGTACGTAATATCGTCAATATGCAATACCGCGCCGCCGCCGGTCGGCCTTTTATACACCGGAATCTCCAGGCCTGGGTCATGGGAAATGAACCCTTTCTGATGACAGCCGATGGTAAGAGCCGGCGTCTGCCAGTTGTAGATCCGCAGACACCCGGACAGTGATCCCCGCGCGACCTCCTCGAACAAGGCCAGGTCGCGCGGCATGTTGCTTTCAGAAGGACAGCGGCCGTCCACGATCAAACGCCAGCCTAGCATCAATGAGGTCATAAGCTCACCTTAAAGAAACAAAAAAGGACGCGATGCTTCGCGTCCCGGTCCTGCCTGACTGTCGCGTAATTTCTGCCTGATGCGCTACAATTCCTCGATGATGAACAGCGGGTCGCCGTAGCCCACGCGTTCGCCCTCCTGTTTAAGGATGGCGTTCACGGTGCCTTCCACATGCGATTCGATCTCGTTCATGAGCTTCATGGCCTCGATCACGCACAGGCATTGCCCCTTGGTTACGCGGTCGCCGACCTGCACGAAGGGCTGGGTCTCGGGCGAGGCCGAACGGTAGAAGGTGCCGACCAGGGGCGATGTCACGGTTACGGTCGGCCGGTCCTGGGAAGCGGCCCCGGCCCTGGACTCGCTGCGCTCCGTCTTATCCGCCCGCGGCTTGATGCCGCGCACGATGTGGATGCGCTCCGGCGTCCAGTCCAGTTCCACGATATCGGTACCCTTGATGAGCTCGATCAGATCCTTGAGCGTCTTGAGATTCATCTAGCTCACTCTCTCTATGTAATCTCCCGTGCGCGTATCGACCTTGATGACATCACCCTCGTTGATGAACAGCGGGACTTGCACCGTGGCCCCGGTTTCGAGCTTGGCGGGCTTGGTCGCGCCGCTGACCGTATTACCGCGTACGCCCGGCACGGTTTCGGCCACCGTGAGATCCATGAAGCTGGGGATCTCCACGCCGATGGGTTTCTTGTTGTGGAACAGCACATCGATGGCCACGTTCTCCTTGAGATAGCCGAGCGCGCTGCCGATGTGGTCCTTGGTCATGGTCATCTGCTCGTAATTCTCGTTGTCCATGAAGTGGTAGCCGGAATCGTCGTTGTAGAGATAGACCATGTTCTTGTCTTCCAGATCCGGCACATCCACCTTTTCGCCGGAGCGGAAGGTCTTTTCCAGGACCTTGCCGGAGATGAGACTCTTGAGCCTGGTGCGCACGAAGGCCCCGCCCTTGCCGGGCTTGACGTGCTGGAAGTCCACGATGACCAGCGGGTCGCCATCCAGCTCGATCTTCAAGCCTTTTCTGAATTCAGCTGTCGAATACTGCATTGTTGCCTCTCTAGTTGAAAGATATTATAGCACCCTTAGCCATATTTGTAAGCGCCTGGCAAGAATTATCTGTGATCACGAAACAATCCTCCAGCCGGATGCCGAACTTGCCCGGGAAATACACCCCGGGTTCGATCGTGATCACCATACCCTGGGCGAGCACATCCTCCGAACGCGAGGACACGCTGGGCGCCTCGTGCACCTCGCGGCCTACCCCATGGCCTAAGCCGTGCCCGAAAAACGCCCCCAGGCCGTGCTCGCTCAAGTGAGAGCGCGCCAGGCCATCGACTTCCAGGGCCGCCTTGCCGGGGGCGAGCGCGGCTATGGCCTTCTGCTGCGCCTCGAAGACCCGGGCATAGGCCGCTTCGAATTCAGCGCCCACCTTACCCGTGGTCACGGTAATGGTTTGATCCGAACAGTAGCCGTCCACGATGCACCCGAAGTCGATCACCACCGGCACGTGCGCCGGGATAACCTTTTCCGAGGCCACGCCGTGCGGCATGGCCGAACGCTCGCCCGAGGCCACGATGAGATCGAACGAGACGGCGCTGGCCCCACGCGAGCGCATCCGCCACTCGATATCCAGGGCCACGTCCTTTTCCCGGCGCCCGATGATCCCCTTTTCCAGCACGGTGCGTACCGCTTCCTCGGCCACGGCCGAGGCCAGCTTGAGACGCTCGATCTCATCCGCGTCCTTGATCAGGCGCAGGTTCTTGAGCTGCGGTCCCACCGGTATGATCTCCACGCCCTCGCAGACTTTGCGGACCTGTTCGAAGGTATCAAAGTCCATGACATTGGACTCCACGCTTAAGGTCCTGAGGCCCAGATCCTTGATCAGGGCGTACACATCCTCCCAGCGCCGGGTGATCTCACGCACCGTAACCCTGCTTTCCTGCCCGGCCTGGGTGGTATAGCGCGAGTCCACGCATAGGTACGCATCGTCCGGCGTAACCAGCAGGATGCCTTCCGTGCCGGTGAATCCGCACAAGTAGGCGATATTCACCCGTCCCGTCAGCAGGACCGCCTCCGCGCCGGCGCACGCCTCCCGCAGGCGATCTAGCCTTGGATGCATCGCCGCAAACCCTCCAGTGCCAGCACATAGCCCTGCGGTCCCAGACCGGTGATGGTGCCCAGCGCGATATCGGAAAAGTAGCTTGTGTGGCGGAAGGGCTCCCGCCTGGCCACATTGCTGACATGGACCTCGATGAAGGGGATGCTCACGGCCAGCAGCGCGTCGCGCAGGGCCACCGAGGTATGCGTATAGCCGCCCGGGTTGATGATGATGCCCTCGATCTTCTGGGCAAAGGCCGCGTGGATGCGGTCGATGAGGTCGCCTTCGCTGTTGGATTGAAAAAACTCCACCTCCACGCCGATCTCACCGGCCTTGTCCTTCACCATCTGCTCGATGTCATGAAGCGCCACTTCTCCGTAGATGGACGCCTCGCGCTGCCCCAGCATGTTCAGGTTCGGTCCGTTGATCACGAGTATGCGCATGCCTTCGCCTCCTTACAGGGGGTATCAACTCTGCCTGATTTTCAAACGCTCCAGCCACCCTTCCAGGGTCTTGATGATGGAGAGATTCTGGACCTTGAGCGCCTCATTTCTGACCTCGGGGTCCATGGAGGTCATAATGAGCCCGCTGTAAATATCCAGGGCCTGTGAAAAGTGCCCCTGCCGGCCATAGATCCGCGCCAGCTCGAGCGACGGTTCCATCATCATGGGCGGTTCCTGCACGGCCTCCATGAGATCGGCGGCCTCGTCGTCGTCGGGGTGGAAGGTCAGGTAGCGCTCCAGATAGAAGCGCGCGCTCTCGTCATCGCCCTGCCGCTGGTGGATCTCGGCGATATAGTACAGGCTCTTGATACGGTGTTCAATCTCGCGGTACAACTCCTGGAACACAGCCAGGGCCTCGCTGTCGCGTCCCAGTTTGATGAGGCTTTTGCCCAGGATGAGTCTCTCCTCATAGGAGGTCAGGAAATCGGACGATCCGGCGATATCCAGGAACCGGCCTTCTTCAAACGCCTTTTTTATATCCACTGCTGAACCTCGCATAGGCATCCAGGATATGCGGGAGGGGGAGTTTCTTGACCACCCAGATCCCGATGCCTGAAACCAAGATGAAGTTAATGCCGTCCTTAAACGCTTTCTTGTCCACGGCCATGGCCTGGCCGATTGTCTCGCTCTCCGGCAGGGTAAGTGCGGTCGGAATGATCTCGTGCCGCTCGATCAGGCCTGTGATGCGCCGCATATCCTCTTCGGCCAAGAGGCCCATGTCGTGCGAGAGCCAGGTCGCGAAGAGCATCCCAAAGGCCACGGCCTGGCCGTGGTGGATGCGGAAGGACATGCATTTCTCCAGGGCATGCCCGAGGGTGTGGCCGAAGTTCAGGATGCGGCGCAGATCCCCTTCCCTCTCGTCCCGGGCCACGACCAAGGCCTTGTCGCGGCAGCACATGCGCACGATTT
>JBDKSM010000205.1:0-17700 GCA_039680665.1 Syntrophaceae bacterium
CCGAGGCCGCCATGATGGCCACACCCCTGCAGGCCGATGAGGCCCCCGCGCCCGAGGTCAAGGCCACCTCGACATCCTTCTTTATCGGCGCCGCGAGATCCGTTACGTTGCCCGGCGATGGAACGCCGCGCACGGTGCGGTTGCTCAAACAACCAATCGCACCGACATTCTCACGGATTTCCATCCCCCGGCTGAACCAGACCGTGTTTCTCAGGGCCGAAGGAATCTGGGGCGGAACAGCGCCCATCATCCCGGGGAATTACACCGCCTTCGTGGACGGTGAATTCTGCGGCAAGGGGGTCTTCAAGACCTTTCAGCCCGGCGAGAAAATGAGCGTGGATCTGGGCCGGGACGAGGGGCTGAAAGTGAAACGCCAGGAGAACCGCTTCCACGAAAAGACCTTGACCGGCAAGGACAAGACCACCTACAGCGTCACTATCACCATCGAGAATACGAGGACCCAGGCGGCCGGCATCACCGTGAAGGACCAGATCCCCGTGTCGCAGGATGAGAAGGTGACGGTGGAGCTGGCTTCCGCCGAGCCCAAGGCCCTTCCCGACAAGGACGGCATCCTGACCTGGGAGATCGCCTGTCCGGCCAATGCCAAGACCTCCGTGACCTTCAGTTTCGTGGTAGTCGGGATTGCCCCAGATGTGATCTGGTGATGCGTAACGCATGGCCGGCAACGCTGTCTGAGGCCCGTCTGGTCCAAGAAAGTCTGCGGACCCTGGTACAAGAGCCGAGGGATATGCCTGAGATCCGGCTAGTGGCGGGCGTGGACGCAGCCTATGCCAAGGATTCACACCAAGCGGCCTGCGCCGTAGTGGTGTTGAGATTGCCCGAGCTTGAGCTGGTGGACCAAGCCCAGGCCTACCTCCCGGTGAAATTCCCCTATGTGCCGGGCTTTCTGTCGTTCAGGGAGGGGCCTCTGATCGTGAAGGCCGCCGCCACTTTGGGAACCAGACCGGACGCATGGCTGTTCGACGGCCACGGCATCTGCCACCCCAGCGGGGTGGGCCTGGCGACGCATCTGGGCCTGGTGTTGGATATCGCCAGCATCGGCTGCGCCAAGGATTATCTGTGCGGCGAATATGAAGAACCGGGAAACGAGCGGGGCTGCCGGCAACCCATCCGGTTGGGCGGCCGGTTGGTGGGCAGCGTCCTGCGCACCAGGACCGGCGTCAAACCGGTATTCGTGTCCATCGGGCATAAGATGAACCTGGAGACGGCCTGCGAAGTGTGCCTGCAATGCAGTCACGAAGCGCGCATCCCGGAACCGCTCAGGCAGGCGCACAGCCTGAGCCGCCGGATGCTGCGCGAGGCGGGCTGTGTCTAGGCCTGCTTGTTCAGAAGGTGGAAGGCCTGCCGGTTGTTTTGATAAAGGTCCTTGAAGACCTGAAATCCACGGTCATAAACCGCGCGGTGCTCGCGCCGGGGGGCAAACGTGCCCTGAACCGGGATCAGGGGTTTAACCTCGGCAAAGGATGAGAAAATGCCCAGGCCCACGGCCGTGACCACGGCCGCGCCCAAGGCGCCGGCGTTCTGGGGTGCGTCGATGACCTCGATCATCCTTCCCGTGACATCGGCCATGATCCGGCACCAGGCATCCGATAGAGCCCCGCCGCCCACGAAACGGATCGTATCCTGGTGCGGCACCCTCTTCTCCACGGCCTCGATGAGCCAGCGCTTGTGATAGGCCACGCCTTCGAGCACGGCGCGGATGAGCATGCGCTTGCCCGTTCTCAGACCGATATTGAAGAACATGGCCCGGGCATAGGGGTCTTCGCGCGGGGCGCGGTTGCCCTGGAACCAGGGGGTGAAGATCACGCCGCCGGCGCCCGCTTTGGTCTGGTCCACCACCACACTTAAAAATTCGTAGAGGCTCTTGTATTCCTGGCTCAGCTGGCAGACATGGCGAGCATCTAAGTACATGCCGATCTCGTCCAAGGCCAGGTGGTCGCGCACCCATTTCAGGCACAGGCCCGAGGTCTCCTGCTCGGCGGTATAGTTGAAACATCCCGGCATGGCGCCCAGGATCGAGGCGATAAAGTTCTGGACATCCACCATGCGCTTGTCCACGCAGGCCGACACCCAGCCCGAGGTGCCCACGTAGATGTGCATATCTCCCAGGCTCAGGCATCCGGCGCCGATGGCGATGAGCGATACATCGCCGCCGCCGCCGAAGACCGGGGTGCCCTCCTTAAGCCCCATCTCTGCCGCGGCCCGATCCGTGAGAGAGCCGACCCGGTCCGTGGCATTGACCACCTCCGGCAGGTGATCCATGTCGATGCCCAGACTCCGGCACAAGCCCGCATGCCAGCGCATGCGGCACGGCCGGGTATCATAGAGAAAGGTCACGTGGGCGGAGTCTTTGGTCATGCAGACCTCGCCGGTACAACGCAGAATCAGGTAATCCTTGACGTCCAGCCACTTGTACGTACGCTCAAAGATCTGCGGCTCCTGCTCCTTGACCCACAGGTATTTCCAGACCGGGTCCTTGGCCGTGGCCGGACAGCCGCCGGTGATGCGCAGCCAGTTGAGGAGCTTGAAGGCGTTGCAGTCGCTGATCTTGATGAGACCTTGACCGATGGCCTGCTCCTTCTGCCGCGTGGCGCGGCTGTCCATGTAGCCCATGGCATTGCGCAGGGCGTTGCCGGCCTTATCGACCATGACCGAGCCCTGCATCTGGCAGCAAAAGGAAATTCCCATGATTTCTTCCGGTTTCACGCCGGCGCAACCGAGCACGCGTTGCGTGCCTTCACATACCGCGCGCCACCAGTCCTCGGGCGCCTGTTCGGCCCCGCCGTCCGGCATCAGGTAAAGAGGGTATTCCACCAGGGAGGACTCCACCAGAGTGATCTTATCAGCGATGCGGTACAGACAGGTCTTGTTGCCGGTCGTGCCGATGTCATAGGCCATGACGTAATGCGCCTTTTCCACGCTTTGGCTCCTCAATCCCTTAGCCCGGCCGCTGAGGCGGGGCCAAGGGGTTTAGATCTCTTTTGCCACGCTTCCCAGCACGCGGTCGAAACGCTCCAGGGCGTCGTCGATCACCTCATCGCTGTCCGCCAGGGAGGTATAGAGCCGGCTGCCGGCCAGAGAAATGATGCCCTCGGCCGTAAAGGCCGCGCCCATTTCCTCCATGACATGCTTGCGCTCGGGGGCCTCGGTGAAGATCTTGGGATTGTTGATGTCCATGAGCATGGCAGCCGCGGTTTCGAGGTGGCAGATCGAACCGTGGTTGAAGGCCACGAACGGAAGATCGCGGTGCTTGATAATCTCCTTGAGCCCGGCCGTCAGCCTGTCGCCAGCCTTCCCGGCCCTGACGGGCGCCTCGGTCTCGGCCATGGCCTGGATGGCGAAGTAGCCCGCGGCGCAGCTCAAGGGATTGGCCGAGAGCGTGCCGCCCACCATGGCGCGCTTCTTCATGCCCTGGATTCCGGCCGCGAAGCACTGCATGACATCGCGCCGGCCGCCCACCCCGCCGGCGGCCGGGTACCCGCCCGCCACACACTTGCCGAACACGGTCAGGTCCGGCTTGACGCCGAAGAAACCCTGCGCGCCGCCCAAGCCCATTCTGAAACCGGTGACGACCTCGTCGAAGATCAGGAGGGCCCCGTATTCGTCGCAGAGCTTGCGCACGCAGGCGTTGAATTCGTAGATCACGGGCCGGGTGCCGCTCTCCGGTCCCAGCGGTTCAAGGATGACAGCGGCCGTGCCGCCCAAGGCCTCGTTGTTCTTGAGCATGGTCGCCAGGGCTTCGATATCGTTGGGGAAGCATTCCTGGGTATGCTCATAGCAGCCCGCGGGGATGCCATGGGCCTCCAGGGCACCGATGCCGGGGATGCGCATGCCGAAGACCATCTGGTCGCTCCAGCCGTGATAGGCCCCGCCCATCTTGATGACCTTGGCCTTGCCGGTGAATGTCCGCGCCGCGCGGATGGCACCCATGACCGCCTCAGTACCCGTGGCCAGCATACGGAACATCTCGACCGACGGCATATAATGGTTGATGAGCTCGGCCAGCTTGAGCTCGTATTCGTGGAACAGGCCGGTCACCGGCCCGCACTCTTTGAGGAGCTCAATGACCTTTTCCTGCACCGGGGCATAGTTGCTACCCAGCACGGTCGGACCACCGGCCTGCAGAAAGTCGATGTAACGGTTGCCGTCCACGTCCCAGAGGTATGCCCCTTGGGCCTTCTGAATGGCCAGGGGAAAGGGATGATTGAAGGCCAGGTTGTGCTGGACGCCGCCCGGGATAAATTCCATGGCCGCGCGCGTCATGGCCTTGGACTTGATGCATTTGTGCTCGAAGTAGCCCAGGTAGCGCTCCATCTGCTCGCGCTTGATGGATAGCATCGGTACCTTGTTGGCCAGATCGTAGAGTCTGGCCAGGATGTCTCGGGTATCCGGCCAGGCGGAAATGGCATAGCCCGATTTCGTAGCACCCTTGTCCGACATGTCCGCGTTCGTAAATGTCTGCATGGTTTCTTCCTCCTGACGGGTTCGTATCTCTGATATTTATGACCGATCCTGCTTTCTCGCGATCTCCTTGTCCTGTCGGTCTTTGAGCAGTGAAAAGATAAAGTCCGCTATGGATGGGTCCAGTTTTGAAATAGTACGCCCGGCACTCAGGGCGTGGTAGTAGACCATGGCGGTCTTTTCGAGCAGCCCGACATGGCGCTCGGCCTCTTCCAGATCGATGCCCAGCAGCAGCACGCCGTGATTCTGAAGGATAAAGGCATTGCAGCGGTTTGCCACGGCCCCGGCCACATTGCCGAGCAGTTCCTGGCTGCCGGAGAGTCCGTAGGGCACGACATCCACCTGGGTTCCCAGGTTCATGACCTGTTCGTCGAACAGGGCCGGGATAGACTCGGCCATCACAGCAAAGATGCTGGCATAGACCTGGTGGGTATGGACGATGGCGTTCACATCCGGCCGGTTGCGATAGACGGCCAGATGCATGCCGGTCTCGATGGAGGGTTTGAAGGGGCCATCCACAAGGGCGCCGCCGGCATCACAGACGCAGATGTCGGCGGGACACAAGCCCAGGTAGTCCTTGCCCGACGGGGTGACGGCGATAAGGTCGCTTTCGGGTATGCGCACGGAGACATTGCCGCCCGTTCCCATGAAGATGCCGCGCCGGGCGAGCCGGTGGGTACATTCCAAAACCGCCTGTCTGCTCTTTTCTCTATCAGCCATGCCTGCCTCCTGGATCGTGATGTGTAGCATGCAGTGAGCATGTACTCACTTTCCCTACTCCGTGCCGCCATGTATTGCAAGCGCAATTTCATCCCGCCTGTTTACGATCATCACCGGCCGAATCGCTTCCATACAGCAATCAGCAGCCAATAGGAGATCCAAGCCCCCGATCCGTCACGCCCTTTGCGGTATCGGTTTCCGTCCACGCGATGGCCGTGCAATGTGAATATCTATTCTCTTCTTGTGATAGTCTCTCCGGAAACCGGCCGTCAAGGCGCCTGAGGGGACAGGGCCCGGCGGATGAACTGCATCAAACCCCGGATCAAGCGCTCGTCGTCATCAAAGGCCTGGGCGCCCACGAAGATCTTCAGGCGCTCCTGATAATAGCTACAGGCATAGGAAAACTGAAAGATCAGCAGAAGGCTGTCCAGGCAGAAGGCCGCGATCTTTTCATCCACGTCACAGGCCACCAGGCCTTTGGCGCGGAAGGCCACGATCAGCGACTGATAGTACTGGGCCGCGATGGTTTCGATCTTGCCGGAAAGGTCATGGGAGAGATGGGCCAGACCCTGGGTGGTCATATTGAGGTAGACCTGGATGAGCTCGGGATTCTCGCGCGAATAGGCGATGGCCGCGCGCAGGAGGCGCTCGATCTTGTGGTAGATATCGCCCTCGTCGGCGATGATCTCCCACAGGATCTTGTCCAGGGCGCTGTAGCCCATGTCGACCACGGTCAAAAAGAGGTCTTCCTTAGAGGCGAAGTACTTGTACACCGCGCCCACGCTGATCCCGGCCGCCGCGGCGATGGTATTGACATTGGTGCCCTGAAAACCCTTGGACGCGAACTCGCCGGTGGCGGCCTGAAGGATGCGGCTGCGTTTGGCGGCCGATAAGCGTTCAAAGGTCGGGGTGTGGTAGGTGGCCATCAGCGCCCATGTACGCGCAAATAGCGCGGGGTGTCAAGAACTATGAATACCTATTCACCACGGACTTTCAAACATCGGCTTACCATTATGATCATGCCAGGACATAGCTTCGGCCGCGGCGTTTGAGAAAGCCTTCGCGCTCCAGGTCCTTGACGATCGCGGCCAGATCGTCGGGCGTCGTTCCTACCAGGACCGCGAGCTCAGGCAGGCTGAGCCTGGGTTTCTCGAGCAAGACCTTAAGAATGCGCCCCCGAATCTGACGCCGGGAACCTTCAAAGGGTGCCTGACGCTGGTAGTGGGCGCTCCGCCGGTTCGGATTGACATAACGCTCCTTGAGCATGGTCCCATAGTCCATGAGGGCATAATACCATTCCCGCGGGTTGGCGCGGTCGAGCGTTGCCTCCAGCAGGGGCATGATCCGGGCATCGCTTACCTCATCCTGAGAGCCGAAGAATTCATGGATGAAGACGCGGCGGATATTGGTTTCGATGAAGGGCACCGGGATCTGGAAGGCAAAGGCCAGGACCGCGCCGGCCGTGGAGCGTCCGATGCCGGGCAGGCGCATGAGCTCCTCGGGATTATGGGGCAGTTCCCCGGCATATGCCTGCACGACGATTTCGGCCGCCGTCTTGAGTGCCAGGGCCCGGCGGTTATATCCCAGCCCCTGCCAGTTTGCCAGGACCTCCTTGAGGCCGGAACGGGCCAAGGCCTCAAAGGTCGGGAAGGCCGCCAGAAAAGGCGGGTACTTGAGCAGCACCCGCTGTACCTGCGTCTGCTGGAGCATGAACTCGGAGACCAGGATATGGTAGGGATCGTGCGTCTGTCGCCAGGGGAACATGCGCGCCTGCGCGTGGTAATAGGCATATACGCGGTCCTGAAAGGCCCGCAGGGCCAGGGGGTTCCGCGGCGCGTTCAGCATGGCGGTTTATGGGGCGCAACCCCGAAAAGCGCCGCCGGTCCATGGACCGGCGTGGTGCTGGAAAACGCCCTTCTCTCCATCCTGCCCATCCAACCCTCCTTTTTGTATCTATAACCGTTATACGGTAAAGCAGCGTGATCAATCAAGACCGATGCGCCCCTGTTCGGTAACACCTAGGCGCCTCCGTCATGTCCCACTTGACCGCAACATTTCCCCAATAATGCCCTTGACAAAAAGGGGATATGGTTTATTGATTCGTCTATTACACCGTGTCATGCATCCATCAACTCGATGAGGCGTTTACGATTCCACACCTAAGATTGCTGCCAGAAAATGCATACTTCTCGGAACATCAAACACCAAGCTTCCCAGAACGAGAGCCAGGATTGAGACGCACCCGTCCCACCCGCGCCGGGCTACGTGCGATCGAAGAAGGCCTTCATGGCGCTTGCCGAAAAGCAAAACGGCAAGCCTGACTGGGTTGGACGGATGAAAAACTCCCACGTAAAAGGAGGATCCAAGACGCCAATAACACCAACGTATCCGGGCGTGTACATTGAAGAAATTCCTAGCGGGGTGCGCACCATCACCGGCGTGGCCACCTCGATCGCCGCGTTCGTCGGCAAAGGCGGTCTCATCTGGAGGACCTGCTGCGACCAGCGCTTCTATCTGGACGGCCGGGCCTTCGGCCTTCCCCGGTACGAAGAGGACGCCGACGGCCGGACACTCACGAAATGCGACCTTGCCTTGCCATCGGGCGCCGGGGAGAAGGCCAGTGATTTTGAAAGCTGGTTCTCTGTGAAGCTCTCGGGCAATTGGTTTTAAACACCAAGCACCTTGAACTTGTGGAAACGGGCGAGGCTTCGCGCCTTTGCCCGTTTTTTTCCTGCCGCCTAAGCCCGGCAAAAAATGATAGCTGAGCGGGAAAACCGCCGCGGCGATGGGCATGGTCCGAGAAACCGTCCTTGTATCCTTTAAGCCTTAAGCCACCCTGCCGGCCGATCCTTTTTGGCATTGACACATCTTGACCTGACTTGATACATCACCTTATGCAAGAGCAAGACAAGACAGGAGCTTTCGACTTTGCATGGATAACGCATCCGGGACACCGTCACGCGCGCTGAGCGATCTCATCACCCTGGTCAGTGAACACGGGGTTCCCGGTCTGCTTGCCATTCACGGGCTGGAGCGGCTGGAGCTCCTGCGCTGGAGCGATGCCATGGTGGAGGCCTACGGCAAGGTCTTTCAAAAGCACAAGGCCATTGTCATGGACAAAGGGCTCCTGCCCTGTCCCAAGTCGGATTTGAGGGTCGCGCTCAAGGTGCAGTTCCAAAACTTCGCGCTGAAGCAGGACGTGGAAGCCATGGAAGACCTGGCCCGCGCCTACCTGAACCTCAGCCGTTTCCAGCCCATTACGCCCGCGGACAAGATCATGCTCGAAGAACTCAACCTGCATGCCGTGCCCATGATGGACATCGATGCCGGCGCGGCTCAAGGAGGCACGATCACGGAGCAGGAACAGCGCTTCATGGATTGTTTCCGCACCTTCCAGGCCTACCTGGGCATGGTGGAAAATGAAAAAGCAGTCTTACGGCAGGATATCGACACGTTCGTGCGCGTCTTGCTTGGACCCGGTGAGGCAAAGAACCCGTCCGTATAGCTGCGGCGCTCAGGGGGTATAATCCAGGATGCGGCGGGCCATGACACTGCGGGTCCGCTGTTCGAGGGGTTTGAGCTCGGAAATTTTGACCTGCGCCGTATGCGCTGAGGCGGCATGAATGAACCGCCCTTCGCCGATGTACAAACCGACATGCTCGATGCGGCAGTGCTCGCGTTTCACCTTGCCGAAAAAGATCAGGTCCCCCGGACGAAGGGCCGCCAGGGGAATGGCTTTACCTTGCCGGAACTGCTCATAAGACGTCCGGTTCAGGTTGATGCCGTTTTCACCGAACACGTGGCGGACAAATCCGGAGCAGTCAAACCCCTCGGGAGTGGTGCCGCCATAGCGGTACGGTGTTCCGAGATAGCTGACGGCCGACTCAATGATCTTAAGCGTGTTCTCGTCAACCGGCCGGTCATCCGACTGAGCGGCAAGCTCATGCTCATAGGCCTTGACCTGCCAAAGATCCATGGCCGGGATCTCCACGTTCCTGGCGGCTTCATCCGCGGCGCGCACCCGCGCCACCCCTGAACGCGGCGGCCTGTGCCGGGCGATGAGACGCGCCTGCTTGACCTTCTTGGCCCGTACGCGCTCTTTCATCGTAGCATGCCTGACTTGCTTTTTTTTCAGCTTGGATTTGGCCTTTTTTTTTGAAGTCTTGCCTGAGGCTTGGCACAGCTTTGATTCGGACTTGCCCACCGGGGTGCTCCACTTGGTCTTGGTCAGCGTGGTGCCTTTTTTCGCGGTATGTTTCGTGGCCGCATATCCATGGCAGGGACTGAAAATTCCAATCGCCAACCCGAGCACGATCATACACACCCAGCGCATAATGCATGCATGCATCCGCGTCTTGCCCCAACCTGGATCTGTCTGACGTGTAATCGGCATATCCCCTTCTTTTCGGCTTGAAATCCGATATGTTAACCTTTTTTTTTCAAGTAACCCTTTGATTTTATATTTTTTCATCCGTGTCACCCTGTTTATCGAAGGCCTATCGGGTATCCATAAGGCCCAGCACGATACATGCCATTTCGTAACATATCATTTTATCAATCTTATTTTATGCTGGCGGCTCGTGCCGGAGCCGGCCTCGTGCCCGGAATTACGATGACGTAACCATGGGGCTTACAAAACGGATCGTCATTGAAAGAGGCGCAAGTCTTTTGATGAGAAGCGTTTTATCATTGACAGGGCTTATCCGTGACCATAGTATGCCTCCTGATCCAGGGTTCCCGGCAGCTATCCATTTATAGACAGAGGAAAAACATCCCAGATGGACCAGAGCAATTTGCTCCATAAACGGTGGAGGATCGCCGCTGCAGCGGTTGCCATGCAGCTTTGCCTGGGCACGGTTTACGCCTGGTCGATCTTCAAGAAACCGCTCATGCAAGCGCATGGCTGGAGCGAGACCCAGACCCAGACGACCTTCATGCTCGCCTCCTTTATGTTTGCCCTGGCGGTGGCGTTCGGCGGCATGCTGGTCGACCGCCGCAGCCCCCGCCTGGTCGGTGTCCTGGGCGGAGCGCTCTTCGGCGGCGGGCTTGTGCTGGCGGCGTTGGCCAATAAGCTGGCGAGCATCGGCCTGCTCTATGTCGCCTACGGGCTGATCACCGGCTCAGGCGGCGGGTTCGGCTATGCGGTCCCGGTGGCCACCCTGATCCGGTGGTTTCCCGACAAGCGGGGATTGGTCACGGGTCTGGCGGTGATGGGCTATGGCTTCGGTTCTTTCCTGATGGGCAATATCGGCCCGCGCCTGATCTTAAGCGTCGGGGTGGCTCAGACTTTCCTGATCTGGGGGCTGGTCAGTCTGGTTGTCGTGCTGTGCGCCATGCTCTTCATGCACAACCCGCCGCCGGGTTGGAGCGCATCCGTCCGTCATGCAACCCCGCTCCAAGCTGGCCATCATATACCGGCCTTCCGGTATTCGCAGGCGCTGCGCACGCCGCAGCTCTGGATCCTGTGGCTTATCCTCTTCCTGAATGTCACGGCCGGCCTGGGCCTGATCTCACAGCTCTCGCCCATGGCGCAGGACGTCATGAAATCGGAAGCCGGCGCCGTGCTGGACACCCGGCACGTGGAGGCCATCGCCATCCTTTCCGGTATGATCGTCGCGGTCGCCGCCGTCTTCAACGGCCTGGGCCGGTTGGCCTGGTCCTGGATTTCCGACGTCTGGGGACGCAAACAGGTGTTTACGATGGTATGCCTGACTCAGGCCGCCGGGTTTTTCCTCCTTGCCCACAGCGCCACCACCATGGTCTTTGCCGTTATGGTCTGCTATCTCCTGGCGTGCTATGGCGGGACCCTGGCGTGCATGCCGGCCTTTGCCGCCGATGAATTCGGCAGTCTGCATATCGGCAAGATCTACGGCACCATCTTCACGGCCTGCGGCTTGGCGGGCCTTGCCGGACCCTATCTCTTCGCTGAAGTGAAAACCGCAACCGGAAGCTTTGCCGGCGCCTTGGTCACAGAATCCGTGCTGCTGTGCCTCAGCACGCTCTTAGTCATGGCCTTTCGCAAGCCGAGCATGCGCGCAGCTCATGAGGCACCGTCCGACTGAATACCCTTCGACACCCTTGCGGGTAAAACTGGCACGGTGCGGCCTGACTTAGCGCCGGTGTCCTCAGGGCGAGACGGACGTGACCCGGCGGGCCGTTACCACACGGCTCTGATAATGGACTGATTTCAGATCGCTGATCATGATCTGGCGGGATCGCGACGAGGCGGCATGGATGAACTGACCGTCACCGATATAGAGCCCCACGTGATCGATGCGGTGATGCTTGCGGGAACGCATGCTGAAGAAGATGAGGTCGCCCGGTTTGAGCGCCGATAAGGGCACATGCATTCCGGCCTGGGCCTGGTCGCGTGAAGAGCGTCCCAGTTGGATGCCGTTCTCGCTGAAGACATAGCGGACAAACCCTGAACAGTCAAACCCTTCCGGGGTCGTGCCGCCGTACTGGTAGCGCACCCCCAGATAGTTGCAGGCCGTTTCCAGGATCTTGTAAGTCAGACCGTCCGCCGGCTCGGTTTCGGCCTGTTTTTCGTTCCCGGCATGCATGGTCTTGACCAGCCAGAGATCGGTCAACTGATCTTCGCCGCCCCCATTCCACTCCTCATCCCGGCGCTCATGACCTAATGCCGGTGTGATCACCCTTTCGGCCTGGGTGCTAAGGACCTCAGGTCCCAAATCGCCCATGAGGGCGTAACGCCCCTTGTCAACCTGATCACGGGCACGGGAGGCCGGCCAGTAATCGTCCACCGGGGAGGGCTGAGCCAGGACGGCATCGGCGCCGATGCTTATATATCCACGGTAGTGGTAGGGCACTGTTGCGAGCCGGCAGCGATCGGCCTGGCGCTCTTGTTCATCCATGGCCCTGGCCAGCCAGAAATCCAGGGGGGCATAGGCCGCGCGATCATAGAGTCGGGCGACGGACGAAGCGTCCGACGGGCTGTCCGACACGGCCTTAGGGGTGAAATGGTTGCGCATGAGCCGCGCCGCCTTGTCCTTTTTTTTTGAGGTACGGGAAGAGGTCGCGCGCTTGGTGGACTTATGCTTTTTATTGGCGATGCGCAGCGTGGTTTTCTTGGCTTTGTGGGCCGAGGACGTAGTTTCTTTGGGCTTGGCGATCTGTGCGCTTGACCCGCTCCGCTTGGAAGACTCCGTGCTGGAAACAGATTGGGACTGCGTGTTGACTCCCGATGCCAGAGACTCATCAACGGACCAAGCTCCCGTAAGTAATAAGATGACAATCGGAGCGAGAATGCTGATACGCTTGCCCATTCACCACCTCGATATCAAGTTTATTATCGCGGGCCGACATTTGGACCGCCACTGCAGAAGTTCTACGCAAGGTACCATCCCATGGCATGCCTGTCAAGCTTCGTGGATTATAGCATATAATACCATTATGTTATGAGAAATATCCCCATCGGCGGATTTGACCTTTGACTATTATAGACGACTGGTCTATTATCACTTCAGCGGGAGAATCTCATGGGCAAAGAGACGACCAGGGCAACCATCATCAGGGAGGGCGCCCGCCTGATCCATAAGAAGGGCTTCAATGCCACCGGGTTGTCCGATATCCTCACGGCCGCCCGCGTACCCAAGGGCTCGTTCTACTTCTACTTCAAGAACAAACAGGACTTCGGCCTGGCGGTCATCGACCACTATGCCGAGGCCATTGCGGCCATGAGCTCCATCTCCCTGGGAGACAACAACCGGCCGCCCCTGCAAAAACTGGCGGACTTCATGGACGGCTTCACGGCCGTGTTCGCGAAGATGGACTTCACCTGCGGCTGTCCCATCGGCAACCTCATGCAGGAGATGAGCGATTTGAACGAGGCCTTTCGGGACAAGGTCGGG
This sequence comes from Syntrophaceae bacterium, assembly GCA_039680665.1. Lineage (GTDB taxonomy): Bacteria > Desulfobacterota > Desulfomonilia > UBA1062 > UBA1062 > JAKQBR01. Next base: position 13,074 of record JBDKSM010000205.1, read on the forward strand.
AGCGTGTATGCCCGCATGGCTGAGGCGATCGCGCAATGCCTGTCCGAGGCCCAGGACCGCGGTGATATCCCGGTAGATCTGGACCCAACACAAACCGCCCAGTTCATCCTCAACTGCTGGGAAGGCGCCATCATGCACATGAAAGTCGTGAAAAACGACGCGCCGCTGGCGTTATGCAAGCGCATGGTTTTTGATCATATCCTCAATAAGTAGGCTTAAGAAGGAGGCGTCATGGGAACATGGAAAAAAACCGGCTGTGTGCTCTGCCCCCAGAACTGCGGCCTGGAGGTGGAGGTCGAGGACAACCGCATCGTCAAGGTCAAGGGTGATAAGAGCAATGTCAGGAGCGAAGGGTACCTCTGCCGCAAGGGGATGAACATCGCCAATCACCAGCACAACGCCGACCGCCTGAAGTACCCCCTGAAAAAGGTCGGAGACTCCTTTGAACGTATCTCCTGGGATCAGGCCATCGATGAGATTGCCGGGAAGCTCAAGAAGATCGTGGATACCTATGGCCCGCGCAGCTTCGCCTACATGGGGGGCGGAGGCCAGGGCTGCCATTTCGAGGCGGCCTTCGGGGTCCGTTTGATGCGCGGCCTGGGCTCGCGCTACCATTACAGCGCCATAACCCAGGAATTCTCCGGCATGTTCTGGGTCTTCGGCCGGATGTTCGGCCGCCAGCCCGTTTTCCCGGAGATCGATGTGCATAAGACGGACTACCTCCTGACCTTCGGCTGGAACGGCACGCAGAGCCACCAGATCCCCCAGGCCCCGCGGCAGCTCCAGCGCATCGCCAAGGACCCGGACAAGCATTTCGTGGTCATCGATCCACGCCTCTCCGAGACCGCCAAGATAGCCAACGTCCACCTGCGCATCCGCCCGGGCACGGATGCCCTGCTCATGCGCGCCATGATCGCCATCATCCTCCAGGAAGGCTGGGAAAATCGGGACTACATAGAAAGGCACACCTCCGGCCTGGATACCGTCAGGGATCTGTTCATGCAATTCGATGCCCGCGCCGCGGCCAAAACCTGCAACCTCGATTATGAGCAGGTCCGGGAGATCTGCCGCCAATTCGCCACGCGCACGTCTTCTCTGCGCTATGACCTGGGCCTCCTGATGAACCGCCACAGCGCGGTATCGTCATACCTGGCAGGCTTCCTCCTGGCCATCTGCGGACGGATCGGCGCGCGCGGCGGCAATGTCTTCCATGGAACGCTCATGCCCCTGGGGAGCCACTCCGATGAACGTGATCCCAAGGCCTGGCGCACCGTGGCCACGAACTTCCCACCGGTCATGGGCTGCTACCCGCCCAACGCCATGCCGGAGGAGATCCTCTCCGAGAATCCCGAACGCCTCCGGGCGGTCTATGTGTCCGGGGCGCATCCCTTAAGGTCCTACGCGGATACCACGGCCTATGAGAAGGCCTTCAAACGCCTGGACCTCCTGGTGACGGCCGAGCTGGCCATGACGGAAACCGCCGCGCTGTCCCATTACGTCCTGCCGTCTAAGTCTGGCTATGAATCGTGGGACGGGACCTTCTTCCCCATGACCTTCCCCGGGATCTTTTTCCAGATGCGCCGCCCCATTATCGAACCCGAGGGCGAGCCCCTGGAACTGGGGGAGATCCACCTGCGCCTGGCGGACAAGCTGGGCCTGATCCCGCCCATCCCCGAAAACCTATTTGCGGCGGCTGAAGAGAGCCATGCGGCCTACGGCGCCGCCCTCATGGAATACGCCATGAAAGAGCCCGCCGCCCTGGGCGCCATGCCGTTCATCCTCGGCAAGACCCTGGGCAAGGCCATGGGATCGGTTCACCTCGCCGCCCTGTGGGGCCTGCTGCAGACCGTGCCCAAACCTTTCCGCAAGTGCGCCGCCCGCGCCGGGTTCACGCCGGGGGTGGGCATGGGCGAGGAGCTGTTCCAGAAGGTCATGGATCATCCCGAGGGGCTCTGGGTGGGCCTTGAGGACCCAGGGGAGAACCTCAGCCATATCAGGACCGAGGACGGGAAGATCAATCTCGTGATCCCGGAGCTTAAGCCGGAGCTGGAAAGCCTCGACCCGGAGCACGAGGAGGCGGCCCTGGCGCCGGATCCCGAGTACCCCTTGGTGCTCATGGCCGGCCGGCACTTCAACATGAACGCCAACACCCTGATGCGCAATCCGGCCTGGAACGAGGGCAAGCGCGCCTGCACTTGCATGATGCATCAAGAGGATGCCCGGTCGCTGGGGATCATTGACGGGCAGATGGTGAAAGTTTCGACCGAGGCCGGATCGGTTGAGATTGAAGTAGAGATTACGGACATGGCCCACCGGGGCCATGTGGTCATCCCGCACGGCTTCGGCCTGGTCTATGACGGCAAGCCCTACGGGGTGAACGTGAACCGTCTCACAAAGAACACGAACCGGGACTGGATCGGTACCCCCATGCACCGCTACGTAGCCTGCCGCATCGAGCGGATTTAAAATACTTCAAGAAAGGAGCGTCTTCCATGGAAGTTTACGAACAGTTACGCGAGCTGCTGGATGCCAGCCCCACCGGTGCACCGGCATCGGCGGCGTTTGACAAGATCCTCAGGATCCTGTTCACGCCCGAGGAGGCCGCCCTGGCAATCCGCCTGACCCTGTTGCCCCGGCCACTGGCGCATATTGCCGCAGACGCGTGCTTGAGCGTGGCCGAGGCTGAAAGAATCCTGGAGGCCATGGCCGACAAGGCCGTCATCTTCTGCATGGAAAAGGGCACGGAGAAGCTCTACAACCTCTTGCCGACCATCCCGGGTCTGTTCGAGTTCCCCTTGATGAAGGGCCTTACCAACCCCACCCTGGAACAGGTCGGCGGCCTATGGGAAGAGTACCACCGCGAAGCCCTGGGGGCAGCGTTTGCCGGCCAACCGACCCCCATCGCCCGCGTCATCCCGGTCGAACAATCCATCGAGGCCGCCAACCGCGTGCATACCTATGAAGAGATCTATGCCCTGATCGAGGCCGTGGACTTCATCGCCCTGGCCCAGTGCGCCTGCCGCGTCAGCGTCCGGGCTTGCGACAAGCCTACCGAGGTTTGCCTTATCTTCGGCATGCCGGCGCGCTTCCTGGTCAAGCGCGACTTCGCGCGCGCCATCAGCCGGGCGGAGGCCCGCGCCGTGCTGGATCGCGCAGAGGCCTCCGGCCTGGTGCATACCAGCACCAACAGCTACGGCAAGCCGAGCTTCATCTGCAACTGCTGTTCCTGCTGCTGCACCATCCTGACCTGCCGCACCCGGTTGGGACTGACGCAGGCCTTTGCACCCAGCGCCTTCGAGGCCCGGATAGATGAAGCAGCCTGCACCGGCTGCGGGGTCTGCGCCGAGGAACGCTGTCCGGTCAAGGCCATTACCATGAACGCTCTTAAGGCCGTGGCGGATACGTCCACGTGCATCGGTTGCGGCCTGTGCGCCACGGCCTGCCCGATCCAGGCCATCACCATGATCCGCCGGCTTGCTCCCTCCGAGGTACCAGCCACTACCCAGGATCTGGGCGTAAAGGTCCTGACCGAGAAGGGCAAGCTGGAACGCTATATCAACCAGGCCAAAGTGTGATAAGAGTATAGGGTAAAAAATTCTTCGGGAAGGTGGTAGGTATGAATATCGGTCCCTACGGTTTTGAAGAGTATATTGAAAAGGTGAAAGGCTTCCACGGCAGCGTAGCACCCGGTCTGGTGGCGGGCGGCATCATGGTGGATATCGCCCGGGCCAATCTGCCCGAAGGCGAACTCTTTGACGTGCTCTGCGAGACCAAACAATGCCTGGCCGACGCCGTGCAGCTGCTCACGCCCTGCACCATCGGCAACGGCTGGCTCAAGATCGTGGACACCAGCCGCTACGCCTTGATATTCTTCAACAAGTATACCGGCGAGGGCGTGCGCGTATACCTCGACGCCGCCAAGCTCTCCGACTGGCCGGCCCTCAAGGGCTGGTTCCTCAAGGAGACGCCCAAAAAGACGCAGGACCGCGATCAGATCATCGATGAGTTCAAGCGCGCGGGGACAAGCCTCTACGGCATAGAGAAGGTGAAAGTCAAACCGGAATACCTATCGACCAGCCCGAAGAAATCTTCGCCCGTGGGCATCTGTCCGGGCTGCGGCGAGGCCTACCGGCTGCAGCATGGCGCCATGTGCCCGGCCTGCCAGGGCAAGGGGCCGTATTAAAAAAGAAGAAAGGGAGCCGCGCGGGCGGCTCTCTTTTTACTGGGTGTTGCGCACCGGCAGCACATAGAGCGATGAGCCTATGGCCGCGGTCAGGATCGACCCGTCGCTAAGATCGATGCACCAGGCCGAGTTGCCAGGGTCACCCGCGTAGGTGGTGGACGTCCAATAGATATCGCCGGTTCCCATATGCGTGAATGGATATCCGGATGGCAGGCAGGGGCTATCCTGGGACATGTCGAGCAGCGACTCCAGCTCCCTGACATTGGGCATACGCCAGTCGTGGTGATCCCCGGTAGGTAAATCAGCAATGTCATTTAGAACGGTCTCCCAGTCACCAAGATCCACGAGCGTGGCATCCTTGACCCACATCAGCCCGGTCAGGATATCGGTCACCGTGCCGTCGCCGTTGTCCACGAAGCGGGGGGTAGGCCAGATGACGCCGTT
>JBDKSM010000206.1:0-22004 GCA_039680665.1 Syntrophaceae bacterium
CTTTTGAACATCAACCATCAAAGTGCCTCCTTTCTTCAGATAGGATTATGAAGCCATGTCAGGCATAGAGCCCACCATCCACGATTATGACCTGGCCGGTGATATACGCGCTCAGGTCCGAGCACAAGAACAATGCGGCGCCGGCGACATCCTGCGGCCGGCCAATCCGCTCCAGCGGTATGCTCCCTTCCAGGGCCTTCAGCTCTACGCTCCGGCTCATGTCCGTCTCTATCAGCCCCGGGGCGATGGCATTCACCAGAATTCCCCTCGATCCAAGTTCCTTGGCCAGACTCTTGGTTAAACCTATCAACCCGGCCTTGGTAGCGGCATAAATGGCCTGCCCCGCATTTCCGCCCAAACCAACCACGGAGGAGATATTGACGATCCTCCCATGACGTTGTTTTAGCATATATCTAGAGGCATGAAAAGCGCAGATAAACGCACCCTTAAGGTTTGTCTGGACAACCTGGTCGAAATCTTCGCTTTTAAACCTCAGCAGCAGATTATCCTTTGCAATGCCCGCGTTATTTATCAGGATATCTACATGACCGTGGCGTTCGATCAGGTCCTTGAAACAATCCTTGACCACCTGGTTGTCGGCCACGTCGAAGCCCAGCGCCTCGGCTTGACCGCCGCGCGCCTTAATATCATCCACTACGGCCTGTGCCCCGGCTGCATGGGTGTGATAATTTACCACGACATACGCACCGGCCCCCGCGAGTTCGCGGGCGATGGCAGCCCCGATGCCGCGGCTGGCGCCCGTCACGACAGCTACTTGTGCGTTTAAATCGAGATTCACCGCAACGTCCTCGTTTCGACGCGCGCCTGCGGGGCGATGCGTCTTACGAAAGCGGCCAGCACCGATTTGGGTCCGATCTCGATGAAATGATCAACCCCCTGGTTCAGGGCGTATTCGATGGACTCAACCCAACGCAACGGGGATACAAGCTGATCCGCAAGCAGTTTGCGGATCCGCGCCGGGTCTCCTTCCGGACGGGCGCTGGCATTGAATACCACGCACCTGACCGGTCTTGAGAGGCTCACGCCTGCAAGATATTCAGCCAAGGCCTCGGAGGCCTGACGCATCAGCGGGCAATGTGAGGCTACGCTCACCTTCAAGGGTATCACCTTGCCGCCTTGGGCCTTCAACAGGGTCCCAGCCTCGGCCACGGTATCAACCTTGCCGGAGACAACGATCTGCCCCGGGGCATTGATGTTGGCGATCCACACATCTCCTACGTTCTTCAACGCTTCTTCGATCTTTTCGCGTTCAAGCCCCAGTACGGCCGCCATGGCGCCCGGCTCAGATGCCTGCATATACCTGCCCCGCTGTGTCACCAAGGCCAGGGCCTCTTCCCTGCTCAACGCCCCGGCCGCGGCCAAGGCCGTGTATTCACCGAGGCTGTGGCCCAGGACCAGCGCCGGTTCCTTGCAATCGCTGGCGTTTAACAGGGCCAGGCTCGCGCATACGACCGCCGGTTGGGCATTCACGGTCTGATTAAGCGCCTCTTCAGGTCCCGAATGCATCAGGCTTTTTAGCCTGTCATCCAGTCCTGTGAGATCCAGACCGGCATCCATTCCTGGAAACTGCGTCCCTTGACCGGGGAAGAGCAGGCAATATGCCATCAGTCTTTGGATTCAGCGGTTTTAACGACCTCTTTACCCTTATAGTACCCGCAGCTTGGGCAGACCCGATGTGGTGCTTTGGGTTCTTTGCAGTTGGGGCAGAATGAGACCGCGGGCAGTACCGCCGTATCATGCGCCCGGCGCGTGTCCCGTCTGGTTCCTGAGTGTCTTCGCTTTGGTACCGGCATGCTTTTATTTCCTCCTGAGTTTGTTCTTGAGTTCAGCTAATTTTTCCATGCGGGGATCGGCGGGCTTTTCACAGGCGCACGCCCCTTCATTGAGATTGGCGCCGCACTGAGCGCAGAGCCCTTTACAATCGCTCCGGCACAGATAGCGCAGCGGCAGCGCCAGCACGGTTTCCGAAAGGATATAGGCCCCCAGCTCCACGAACTTGCGGTAATACCCGACCGAGGGGCTCTGGCGTTCAGCCTCCAGGTCTTCGGGCATATCCGGAGCCGCCGGCAGGTAGTCAGTCTCGAAATGAAAATCGAGCGGGTATTCAAGGAGGGTCAGACAATCGGCGCACTGGGTGGCTAATCGCCCCCTGACGTCAACGTCGGCATGGATGGTATCATTATCCCGGGTGACGATATAATGAATGGAGAGCGGCTCCATAAGCTCGAGGGCGTGATTTGCCAAGGCCGCGGAGAAACTCTCGGCCGGGATTTCGATATCCTTCTCAATCCCCGCCTCGCCGATGGTGTCGGCCGCAATGCGTATGTCTTCGATGTGCCGTAATGTCTGCATATAAGTAGATCTTGCTACTACTAGCAACCTTGAGACTTTGTCAAGCTCAGATCCCTTAAGACCAATCCCGTGTTGACAGTCCATGTTCTTGACGGGTATGGGCTTTGCATGGGGGGATGGTGAAGGCCTGGGTCAACAACTCGCTTACGGATTTTCAGGATGTCTTGGTTCATCCGCTTTCGCACAGCTTCAGCCGGGGATCGGCCGTATTCGAAGTCATGGAAATCGTGCATACGGAAGGAGGTCCGGCCTTTTTCTGTCTGCCTGAGCATCTGGAACGCTTTTTCGACAGCGCCCGCGCCACCTTCATGGAACTCACCATCACGCCGACCGAGCTCGAACAGGCCCTAATCCTGACCGCCCGGACCAACCGCATCGAGCGTGGTATCGCCAAGATCTTCGCCTACTATCCGGATATCGGGCTGGGCACCCTGCCCTCCAGCGACCGGATTGACGTGGCCGTCTTCTGCCTCGGATACGAAGACATGGGCATCTCGCCGGAGGATCTGGGGCAGCCCGTCACGGCCGACATATCGACCTTCCGCAAGATCGACCCCCATACCACCGCCGTACATGCCAAGGTGGTCGGCAACTACGTCAATGGTTTCCTGGCCAAGAAAGAGATGCGTGCCCTGGGCTATGACGAGGCCATCCTGCTGGATACAAATGGATTTATCGCCGAAGCCCCCAACGCGAACATCTTTTTCATCCGCGGCGCGGTTATTGAAACCCCCACGACGGAAAGCGTATTGCCGGGCATCACCAGGGCCATATTGATGCAGGTAATGTCCGATATGGGTTTTGCGGTGCGTGAGAGCCACATTCTCCCTGATGATCTGGTCCATTTCGACGAGGCCTTCCTTTCCGGCACATTGAACCAAGTTCAACCCATCAAGGCACTGTCCGGGCATGCCCTTGTCTGTCCCGGTCCCGTGACCAGCGCCGTGCGGGACCGCATGCTAAGCGCAACGGCCGGTAGGGAGCCGCGTTATGAGAGGCATTTGCGCCTCATAACGCGAGGCTTCACGGTTTGACAGCGCCTGACACCCTATAGTATACACGAATGGAACCTTAAGAGATGAAAGGCCTAAGGCATGCATAGTCTTGCCACAGTCGAAAAGGATGTGATCAGACGCGTCGTGGAGGAGCTATGCGCACCTCAGTCTTACCAGGTCGTTGCGCACCGCGGCGATCACGACGTCCCCATGCCCTCGGTACAGGTGCTGGGCGAAATTGTTGAGAGCCTGCGCTCCGTGCTCTTCCCCGGCTATTTCGGACTGTCCGAGCTGAGGGTCGAAACCATGCCCTACTATGTCGGATCGACGCTCGACCATGTCGCCAGACAACTGACCGAACAGATCCGGCGGGGCATCTGTTTTCTGGAAGACAGTGATGCCTTGGACGCCGACAAGCAGATCCCGCTGGACCGCGCCCAGGAGATTACCGCCCGCTTTCTGCAGACCCTGCCGAGGATCCGGCACCTCTTGTCCACCGATGTACGCGCGGCCTTTGACGGCGACCCGGCCACGCACAGCCACGGTGAGACGATCTTCTGCTACCCCAGCATCAGCGCACTGACAAACTTCCGTATCGCCCACGAGCTCTATCAATGCCAGGTCCCTCTCATTCCGCGCATCATCACCGAGATGGCCCATTCCGCCACCGGGATAGACATCCACCCCGGGGCTAAAATCGGCGAGTACTTCTTCATGGATCACGGCACCGGCATCGTGATCGGCGAGACCACCATCATCGGCAACCACGTGCGCATCTACCAGGGCGTCACCCTAGGTGCCAAGAGCTTCCCGCTCGACGAGCACGGCAATCCCATCAAAGGCATCGCCCGCCACCCCATCGTCGAGGATGATGTCATCATCTATTCCGGAGCCACGGTCCTGGGACGCATCGTGATCGGCCGAGGTTCGGAGATCGGCGGCAACGTATGGCTGACGCACGGCATCGGACCAGGAAGCAGGATCGTGCAAGGCAGCCCCGAGCAGACGGCCTTTACGGATGGTGAAGGTATCTAAACGGTAAAAAGGAGTAGCATTGACCATCGAGGCCAAACCTTGTAAAGAGATCACCGCGGACCCTATGATAAGCACACGCAGGAGGAACGGTTATGGCACTGAAAGAAGACGTTCAAAAGGCATTGGATAAGACCAGGGGGTATCTGAAGCAGGACGGCGGCGATGTCGAGCTCGTGGATGTCACCGAGGACGGGGTAGTCAAGGTCAAGCTCATGGGCGCCTGCGGCGGTTGCCCCATGGCTACGCTGACGCTGAAATCCATGATCGAAAAGGTGGTCAAGGCCGAAGTTCCGAGCGTCAAGACCGTTGAAGCGGTATAGCCGATACGCAGCGATCTTTCCGGGCGTGACTCAAAGGATGGCCGTACGGCGCGTTGAGCAATGAGTACGCTTGTCACCCGCAACCACGCCATCATCGAGGCGTGGGTCACCAACGGAGCCCGCGTTCTGGACCTGGGATGCGGAGACGGTACGCTCCTGGATGCCCTCATCCGGCGGAAAAAGATTAACGGCCTCGGGGTCGAGATCGACCAGGATAAGATCATCGCCTGTCTGAAAAAGGGCATTTGCGTCCACCAAACCGATATCGATCAGGGCCTTTCCAACCTGGACGACATGAGCTTCGACTATGTGGTCCTGAACGCGACCCTGCAGGCTATCCACAAGCCCTACAAGGTTATAGACGAGATGCTGCGCGTGGGCCGGTTCGCCATCATATCCATTTCGAACTTCGGGTACGTGCAGAACCGCCTACATGTCCTCAGCCATGGGCGGGTGAGCGAGCATATCCGTTTCGCGGGCGACTGGCACGACACACCGGTGATCCGTTTCGTTTCGATCACCGAGTTCATGCGCTCGCTCACCGATATGGGCATTACCATGACGGATGCGCGCTACTTCCTTCCTTTCGGCAGGATTTCCATCCATCCGCCCCTCAAGGACCTGCTGGTCAAGGAAGCCCTCTTCCGGCTGAGGCGCGGCTGATGGAACGTACACTTTCCAGCACCGAGATCCTACATGTCGACCGACCGTTCAAGCTCGACTGCGGCGAAACCCTTCCCGATTTGGACATCGCCTATGAGCTGTACGGCACCCCGTCCGATGACAATGTCATTCTTATCGAACACGCCCTTTCCGGCGACGCGCATGCCGCCTTTTACCAGAGCGGCGAAGAAAAACCGGGCTGGTGGGACGCCATGATCGGACCGGGCAAGGCCTTCGACACCGACCGCTATTGCATCGTGTGCTCCAACGTTTTGGGCGGCTGTAAAGGCACCACGGGCCCCGCCTCCACAAACCCGGCCACCGGCAAACCCTATGGTCTCGATTTCCCGCCCATCTCGATCCGGGACATGGTCGATGTGCAGCGCACCCTATTGACCCATCTCGGGATCGAGAAGCTAAAGTGCATCGCCGGCGGCTCCATGGGCGGCATGCAGGCCATGCAGTTTTTCTGCGATTATTCCAAACTCTGCGCGTCCTTTATCAGTATCGCCTCGTCGCTCAAACATTCGGCCCAGCAGATCGCCTTCAACGAGGTCGGCCGCCGGGCCATCATGGCCGATCCGCGCTGGAACGAAGGCCGTTACTACGACCAGGTTTCGCCCGAGGCCGGTCTGTCGGTGGCCCGCATGATCGGCCATATCACCTACATGTCTGAGAATCTCATGCAGGAAAAATTCGGAAGATCACGCAAGGACCGCAACACCACCAACATCTTCCGTCCCTCCTTCGAGATCGAGCACTACCTGGACTATCAGGGCATCGCCTTTGTCAAGCGCTTCGACGCCAACAGCTATCTCTATATCACCAACGCCATCGATAATTTCGACCTGCTCACATCCATCAGTTCCAGCGGCCGCACGCGCGGCGTTGGCCGCGGACGGGGTGATATCCAGGATATGCGACCCAAGAAAGGATTGGTGATAACCTTCACCTCGGACTGGCTCTACCCGCCGTCCCAGGGACGCGAGATCGTAAAATTTTTCAATGCGCTTAATGTCCAGACCTCCTACACCCAGATCAACACCGAGCACGGCCATGATGCCTTCCTGACCGACGTAGGAATCCAGACCAAGATCATCAGGGGCTTTCTGAACTCAATGTGACGGTTTATATGCATGAAATGCATTTTCGTTGCACGATACATAATTATTGAGGTATTGATCTGGCGACATGGTTGAAAATGAAGCGCATCCCACTACCCTTCCCTATGATCTAGCCTCCTGGGTGTTTTCTGCTTTTGCCTTACTCCTGATCCTTAAGGTGCACTTAATCCCGGCCTTTATCTCAGGCTTTGTCGTTTTCGAGCTGGTCAATAGCTTGGCCCCTCTGCTGCGCATCCCCAGGCTGAGCGGTAACCGCGCACGGGTGCTCGTCGTGGCCCTGATCTCCATCATGGTCGTGGCCCTGCTCATACTTCTGATCTGGTGGATACGCTCATTTTTCCATGTGGATTCGAACGGCATATCGGCTCTCTTCAAAAAAATGGCGGAAATTATTGAAGGTTCACATTCGATGCTGCCCGACTGGTCGGACCGTTATTTACCCCAGGACGCGGAGGAACTCAAATTCGCAACCGCAACATGGCTCAACCAGCATGCCGGGGCTTTGCCCATGGCGGGCATGGAAACCGCCCGCGTCACGGCTCAGATTCTGATCGGCATGGTGCTGGGTTCGATCGTATCGCTACGCAAGGCCTCCTCACCTGAGTATCTGGCGCCTCTTACCTATGCCTTGCAGGAACGCATCCGCCTTTTTCATCTATCCTTCCGTGAGATCGTCTTTGCTCAATCCCGCATATCGGCTTTGAACACCTTGTTCACCTGGCTGTATCTGATGGTCGTCCTGCCCTTGTTCGGCATCGAGCTGCCTTTCGCCAAAACCATGGTAGCCATAACCTTTATAACAGGACTCCTGCCCGTGATCGGCAACCTGATTTCCAATACGATTATCGTGATCGTAAGCTTAAGCATGTCATTGGGCGTGGCCTTGGCATCGCTGGTTTTCCTGGTGATCATTCACAAGCTGGAGTACTTTCTCAATGCCCGGATTATCGGCTCGCAGATCCGCGCGAGTGCCTGGGAGCTCCTGGTGGCCATGCTGGTCATGGAGGCGACCTTCGGCCTGGCCGGCGTCTTCATGGCGCCCATCTACTATGCCTATCTCAAGAAAGAACTCGCGGAGCGCGGGCTGATTTGATTTTTTCTTTTTACAGCGCGATGATCATGTTATCAATCAGCCGCGTCCGGCCGAACTTGACCGCTAAAGCCATGACCGCGCCGGGCTCTATCGTGGTCAGAGGCTGCAAGTTCTTCGGATCCACGATTTCGATATAATCGATCACGGCGCCGGGGGTGGACTCAACCAAGGCGACCACCGCGGCACGAACGGCACGGGCATCGTGCTGTCCGGCCTGACAGAGCTCCCGCGCATGGAGGAGCGACCGATACAGCACCGTGGCGTTTTTCCGCTCTTCCTGACTGAGATAGGTGTTGCGTGAGCTCATGGCCAATCCGTCCTCTTCGCGCACGGTGTGATGCGGGATAATCTGTACATTCATATTGAGGTCCTCGACCATGCGCTTGATTACGCTGAGTTGCTGGAAATCCTTCTCGCCGAAGACCGCCACGTCGGGCTCAATGATGTTGAAGAGCTTGGCGCACACCGTGGCCACGCCCCTGAAATGCTTCGGCCGAGAGGCCCCGCAAAGACCCGCGGTGATTTCTTCCACATCCACATAGGTGGCATATCCGCCCGGATACATCTGCTCGGGGGTGGGATGGAAGATGCACTCCACACGGGCTTGCGCGGCCAGCTTCTTGTCGCGCTCAAGGTCCCGCGGATATTTATCCAGGTCCTCTCCCACGCCGAATTGGGTGGGGTTCACGAAGATACTCACAATCAGATGATCGGCCAGATTGCGAGCCTTGTGCATGAGACTCACATGGCCTTCGTGCAGGTATCCCATGGTCGGAACCAGGGCAATGGTCTGTTTCTTGGATCTGATCATGCGCACATGCGCCTTCATGACCTTGACCTCATTGATCACGATCATATGCCACCCCTATTCCAGGAATGAGTGTTCGTCATCGGGGAAGGTCCCCTGCCTGACCTCGGTGGCATAGGTATCGAGGGCCTCCACGATAACATCGAACAAATCGGCGTAGCGTTTAACAAATTTCGGCTTGAATTCCTTGGACATCCCAAGCAGATCCTGGATTACCAGGACCTGCCCGTCGCAATGCGGTCCGGCGCCGATCCCGATGGTCGGGATGGCAAGAGCGGCCGTTACTTCCCGGGCGAGATTCACGGGTACGCATTCTAAGACCAGCGAGAATATCCCTCCATCCTGGAGTTTGAGGGCATCCTCGATGAGCCGCTTGGCCGCATGTTCGCCGCGGCCCTGAACCTTGAATCCACCGAAGGCGTGCACTGACTGCGGGGTCAGGCCCAGATGCCCCATGACCGGGATATCGGCCTTGACGATCGCGCGCACCTGCTCGATCACTCTCTGGCCGCCCTCCAGCTTCACGGCCTGACACTTGGCCTCCTTGAGGAAGCGACCGGCGTTCCTGACGGCCTCTTCCCCACTTGTTTGATAGGAAAGGAAAGGCATGTCTCCCACGACCAGGGCCTTGGGTTCGACCGCCGTGACGCAGGAGGTGTGGTAGATCATCTGGTCCATGGTGACCGGCAGGGTGGTCTTCTGTCCGGCCATGACATTCCCGGCCGAGTCGCCGACCAGGATGATATCAACATCCGAGGCATCGACGATACGGGCCATGGTGGAATCATAGGCCGTAACCATGACGATGCGTTCTTTGCCCTTCTTTTCGACGATGTCAAGAACCGATACGGCTTTTTTCATACCACCCCCTTGTCTAAATACCTAACCATACATGAATTCTATCACATTCAATCCCGCGCGCAAATCTCTTTTGAGACGAAAAATCAGACCGCGCTGGAGGTAATCGGCAGGGTAACCTTGAACATCGCGCCGCCCTCCGGCGCGTTGGCGGCCTCGATCGTGCCCTTATGATCCTCGATGATTCCCAGACAGATCGACAACCCCACGCCCATGCCCATGCGTTTCTTGCGGGTAAAGAAGGGGTCGAAGATATGGCCCATATCCTCGGGCCGTATCCCCGGCCCGCTGTCTTTGACCTCCACCACGATTCTGGCGTTGTCCGAGTTTGTCCTGATGATGATGACACCGCCTTTCTGAACCGGAATCTCACCGTCGTTCGGATGTGAAATACCCGTGATGGACTCAAAGGCGTTGTTGATGAGGTTCAGGAACACCTGCCCCAGTTGCTGGGGCGAAGCCTTCAGGTTCGGCAGGCGCGGATTGAGATCGAGCTCGACCTTGACGCGGCTCTGCTTCATATACGAGCTTACCAGCGAAACGGTTTTTTCGATCACTTCATTGATATTGCAGGGCCGTTTGTCTTCCATGCCCGGCCGGTTCAGATCCAACAGGTTTCTGACCGTGTCCCTGATGCTGTTGAAGGCGCTCTTGATCAGATCAAGCATCTCCAGAAGGACTATATCGTCCTTATGGGTGCTGCGGATGTCGGCGAGCATCATAGTGATGGCCTGCAGGGGCGAGTTGATCTCATGGGCCACGGAAGCGGCCAACTGCCCGGTCGCCGCCAGTTTTTCGGTAAGAATAAGACGCTCCTGGAGAAACTTGCGCTGGGTGATGTCGGTCATGACGCCCTGAATGCCCAGCAGCACCCCGTCGCTATAGACCGGCCGGCTCGAGGTCTGAATCCAGCGCGTTTCTCCGTTTCGGTGTGCTACCCGATATTCCTGAGAGCCGATTTGACCGTCCAGGGCCTGTTTGAAATGCTGCATGTGCACGGCGGTATCTTCGGGATAGATAAATTCGATATAGGGGTGTCCGACCAGTTGCGTCGGCTCGTATCCGAGCATGGCCTCAACGGAAGGGCTGACGTACGTGAGCACGCCGCCCGTATCGACTACGAAAATAACCTCGTTGATGTTCTCCACCAGGGAACGGAAGATCTCGTCGCTGGTTTTCAGAGATTCCTCGGCATGCTGGCGTTCTTCAATCTGGGTGGCCAACTGGACGTTGATGTTTCTCAACTCCTCGGTCCGTTCCTCTACCCGTTTTTCCAGCTCTTCCTTGGCGCTTTGCAAGGCAACCTGGGAGGCCCTCAAGGCCTCCTCGGCTTCTTTGCGTTTCGTTATATCCACGTGTGTTCCCACGATCCGCTGTACTTGACCCTCCGGGTCGCGTTCCACCACCTTGCCCCGGCTCATGATCCACCGCCAAGCCCCATCCTTGGCCCGCAGACGGAACTCGGTGGTATTCTTCTCATTGCCCCAAAGCTCATATTCCTTAAAGGCCTTTTCTTGATCCTCCTGATGCAGCAGGAGCATCCAAGCATCATAGGTGGAAGGGATTTCATATGCTTCGTAACCGAGCATCGTATAGCAGGTGGGACTCATGTACAGAGTGCGCTCACCCACCCTCCAATCCCACAACCCGTCGCTCGTGCCGCCCAGCGCCAGGGCCAGACGTTCTTCGCTGACCCTGAGCTCCTCAAGCAGCCTCTCGCTCTTGACGGCACCCCGCTTGAGCTCCTCCTCGCGACGCGACGCAACGTCACACAGGGTCTGTACGTCGCGCGCGATCTGTTCGATCTCGCTGAATCCGTACCTGCCGGGGGTGAACTGGAAATTATCGCGCCGCACCACGGCCTGAAGGTCATCGGTAAGATCAGTAAGCGGTGCAATAAACCATTTATTGACCAGATAGGCATGCAGGATGATCAAGATGGCGGCCAAGGCGACGAGGAAGACGGTGATGAGGGCCACCAGCACTACGCTGCGGTCCTGAATCGTAACATACAGGATGGTGGTCAAGAAAATGAGTGCCAGGCTGGTGGAGAAAACCCATTGCAGGAAAAACTTACGCAGGGCAGCGGCCAGAGTGTGCTGCTCCCTGCGATATTTAAGCCTGCCCACCAACTCGTAAATATCTTTGATATCCATATTGTTTTGATTTTCCTCAGTCTATTTCATGGTTGGACAGCCGGCCGAATACCTACGTTCGAAACCGAGCCTTAAGAATGATGGATGCCGCAAACGCTGCCGTGAGTATTTTTTCTCTAGCGGAAACCGGGGCCTTGCACAACAGGTTTTTTACACGTCTTAAGTCGTGGCGACACCGGCCCTCGTTTTTAGCTCGCATCCATGGTATGAGCTTGGAGAGAGGGTCATGTGCATGCAGCGCATCGGAGTACTATCGGACACCCATCTGAGCGGGGCCGACAAAAGGCTCGACGACATCGTGGCTAGGCATTTCGCCGGGATCGAACTCGTGGTCCATGCCGGCGACATGGTCAGCCTGCATGTCCTGGATGGACTGTATGCCGCGGGCAAGGAGATCATCGCCGTCAGCGGCAACATGGATCAGCGCGAGGTCGAGTATGCCTTCCCGCCCAAACGCATCCTTGAGGTCGAGGGGATCCGCATCGGGATCATCCACGGATGGGGCGCACCCTCAGGCATCCGCCAAAGAATCAGGGGGGCCTTCGAGCGCGTGGACGCCATCATCTATGGACATACGCATCAGCCTTTTTGCGGCCTCGAGAACGGCATCTTTTTTTTCAATCCCGGATCTCCCATGGACTCGCGATTTACATCCATGCATTCCGTAGGTATAATACGAATCGATGATACAAAGATACAAGGAGAGATCATAACCGTATGAATACGATCTGGGCACCGTGGCGAGCGGAATACATCGTGGGCGCCAAGCCCGAAGGGTGCATATTCTGCGATGCCTATAAAACGGACGACAAGCTCTTGATAACCCAGGGCGCAACCTGCCTGGCCATCATGAACCGTTTCCCCTATACCTCAGGACATTGCATGATCGCGCCCAAACGGCATCTGGGCGATGTAACCGCCTTGAGCGCGGAGGAATCGGCCGAAATGGACCGCCTGATGAAGGCTCTCGTTACCGCCATCCGCAAGATCATGAATCCTGATGGATTCAATATCGGTATGAATATCGGGGCCGTAGCCGGCGCAGGCATCGAAGATCATCTACACCTCCATATCGTGCCACGCTGGAAAGGCGATACCAATTTTCTGCCGGTCATCTCAGAGGTCCGCCTGGTATCGCAGCACCTTGAGACAACCTTGGCCAAGATCAAGGAGGCCATGGGATGATCTATCTCAAGGTCGCGGCTCTGATCGCCTGCCTCGTGGCCGGCATCCTTTTCGGGGTTGCCAATCAGCAACCGGCCGTCCTGACCATCTTCGGCTTCGCCACCAAGGCCGTGCCGCTCTACCTGCTGCTCGTGTCGGCCTTTATGGCCGGCGCGGTGCTGGCCTTCGCATATAATATTCTCTCCGGATCAGACACCCGCTCCCGCATGCACCTGACCCAGGAACGCATCCGGGAATGCGAGAAGAACCTCAAGGAACAGCTCCCGCAGATTGAAGCCTTGCGCACCAAACGCAATGAGGAACGAAAACCCGCCGGACAAACGTCTTCCGAACTGGCTGAGAAGGCCTAAAGACCTCCGCGGCCTGCGCGACATACGCCTTAAGCTCAGGCATGCCGTGCTCCATACGGTGTGCGAAGAGGCCCGCTGCCCGAACATGGCCGAATGTTTCGCCCGTCATGACGCCACCTTTCTAATCCTGGGGCATACATGCAGCCGCACCTGCGCCTTCTGTGGCATTGACCAGGGCATACCCCAGGCGCTCGATGGCGAGGAACCCTCGCGGGTAGCATCGGCCGCGGAGTCTTTGGGGCTCAGGCACGTCGTCATCACTTCAGTCACGCGCGACGATCTGCCGGACAAAGGCGCTAAAACCTTTGCCGAAACCATCGTCCAGGTACGAAGGAAGCTGCCTGGCGCCTCGGTGGAAGTCCTGACTCCGGATTTCAGCGGCGACCCGATTGCCCTGGAAACGGTCCTTTCCACTCATCCGGATGTCTTCGGCCATAATATGGAGACCGTACCTTCGCTCTATCCCCGCGTTCGCCCCCAGGCCGACCCCGAGCGCAGCTTAATGGTGCTCAGCCGCGCCAGGGCGTTCAATCCCGGCCTGACGATCAAGTCGGGCTTCATGGTGGGCTTAGGGGAAACGCAAACCGAGATCCATGAGCTCATCCGGATGATGCATACTGCCGGCGTCGATTGCCTGACGATCGGTCAATATCTGCAACCCAGCCGTACCCGGATGAGTGTGCGGAAGTACTGGGAGCCTCACTTTTTCGAAGAATGGGCTTGCCTTGCGAAATCGATCGGTATACGTTATGTGGCCTCCGGGCCGCTGGTACGCAGCTCATACCAGGCGCGTGAACTCTTGGAAGGGATGGACAAGCATGCAGTTCGTACGGATTGACCGGCTGCCGCCATATGTATTCGCCGAGGTGGATGTCCTTAAAATGAAGGCCCGGCGCGAGGGCAAGGACATCATCGATCTCGGCATGGGCAATCCCGACATACCCACCCCGGATCATATCGTCGAAAAGGTCATCGAGGCCGCCCGCAATCCCAAGAACCACCGCTACTCGGCCTCCAAGGGCATCACCAAGCTGCGCCACGCCATCGCGGCCTGGTACAAGCGCCGCTTCGACGTGGAGATCGACCCGGACAGTGAGGCCATCACGACCATGGGGGTCAAGGAAGGCTTCGCGCACATGATCTTCTCCATGATCACCTCCGGGGACGTGGTGTTCTGCCCCAATCCCACCTACCCCATCCACACCTATGCCACGGTGCTGGCCGGCGGGAATGTGCGCGGCATCCCCCTGCAGAAAGACCGGGACTTCTTCCACGACCTCTTGACTGCCACCAAGCTGACCTGGCCGCAGCCCAAGCTCATGATCCTGTCCTTCCCCCACAATCCGACCACGGCCGTGGTGGACCTGGGTTTTTTCGAGAAGATCGTGGCCTTTGCCAAGGAACATGATATCTTCATCATCCACGATTTCGCCTATGCCGATCTGTGCTTTGACGGCTACGTGGCGCCCAGCATCCTTCAGGTGCCCGGCGCCAAGGACATCGCCGTGGAGTTTTTCTCCTTGTCCAAAAGCTACAGCATGGCCGGCTGGCGCGTCGGATTCGCCTGCGGCAACCGGGAAGCCATCTATGCCCTGGGCCGCATCAAGAGCTATCTCGATTATGGCGTGTTCCAGCCCATCCAGATCGCATCCATCATTGCTTTGAATGAAGATCAGGGCTGTGTCGCCGAGATCTGTGAGAAATACCAGAACCGGCGCGATTGCCTGTGTGAGGGTTTGAACAAGGCCGGATGGGACATTGAAAAGCCCAAGGGTTCCATGTTCGTGTGGGCGCCCATACCGGAACAATTCAAATCCATGGGTTCGCTGGCTTTTTCCAAGATGCTGCTGGAGAAAGCCGAGGTGGCGGTTTCCCCCGGCATCGGTTTCGGCCGCTACGGGGACGACCATGTCCGTTTCGCCCTGGTGGAAAACGAACATCGCATCCGCCAGGCAATCCGCGGGATACGCAAGATAGTGGAGTAAAATTATGCGTTCAATCAAAATCGGCTTAATCGGGTTCGGCACCATCGGCGCGGGCGTCGCCAAAACGCTCTTGTCAAATCGCAGCCTCTTGGAGAAGCGTCTGGGTTTTCCCCTGACCCTCAAGACGATCGCGGACATCGATACCACCCGCGACCGGGGCCTCAAGCTTCCCAAAGGCATGCTGGTGAATGACGCCGATCTCATTATCAAGGACCCGGAAATCGATATCGTGGTGGAACTGGTAGGCGGCACGGAACCGGCCCGCACCTTCATCCTGAACTCCTTGAAGGCCGGCAAGCACGTGGTGACCGCCAACAAATCGCTCTTAGCCACCAAAGGCAAGGCCATTTTCGATGCCGCCCAGTCCTGCGGCCGGGATCTGTATTTCGAAGCCGCGGTCGGCGGCGGCATCCCGATCATCAAGACGTTGCGTGAATCCTTGATCGTCAATAATTACGTCTTCATCTACGGCATCATGAACGGCACCTGCAACTATATCCTGACCGAGATGACCGATCATGGCTCAACCTTCCAGGAGGCCCTGGCCAAGGCCCAGGAATTGGGATACGCCGAGGCCGATCCCACGTTGGACATCGAAGGGCAGGACGCGGCCCATAAGCTCGCCATCCTGTGCAGCCTGGCCTACGGAACCGCCCCGGATATGAAAGGGGTGTATGTGGAAGGCATTTCCAATCTCGACATCCTGGATATTACCTTCGCGCGGGAACTGGGATATAAGGTCAAACTCCTGGGTATGGCCATCGACCGGGGTGAGATGGTCGAGGCGCGCGTGCATCCGGTGCTAATCCCGTTTAATTACCTCCTGTCCAAGGTGGACGGCGTCTTCAACGCCTTCTACGTGCGCGGCGACATCGTGGACTCCACCCTGTTCTACGGCCGCGGCGCCGGCATGTTGCCGACCGCCTCGGCCGTCATAAGCGATATCGCCGATATCGCCCGCAATATCCAGACCGGCATCGCCGGAAGGATTCCCCACCTCGGCTACCGCAAGGACCAGAGCATGAAGCGGCGCTTCATGCCCATCGACGACATCACCTCAAACTACTACCTGCGCATCAATGTCATGGATCAGCCGGGGGTCCTGGCCCAGATCGCCGGCGTACTGGGCGAGAAGGATATCAGCATCCTGTCCGTGATCCAGAAAGGCCACCAGCAAGGCGGTTTCGTACCCATCGTAATGCTTACCCATGAGGCCAAGGAATCGAACATCAAATCCGCGGTCAAGTCCATTGCGGCCCTTAAGATGGTCAGTGGAAAACCCGTTGTGCTCAGGGTCGAAGACCGTTCGATTAAAAAGCAGGGGTAAGGGTGATAGATAAAAAAATAAAGGTGGCGGATTTGAAAACCATTATTCTTTTGGGCGACGGCATGGCGGATTATCCGCTGGCTGAATTGGATGGGAGAACACCGCTCGAGGCGGCGCGCACCCCCAACCTTGACCGGATTGCCGCGGGGGGCACGCTGGGACTGGTTAGAACCGTCAAGCCCGGATACCCGCCCGGCAGCGATGTGGCCAACATGGCCGTGCTGGGCCTCGACCCGGGGCGATACTATTCCGGAAGGGCGCCGATCGAGGCCGTAAGCATCGGCGTCGCTCTCGGTGAGAACGACACCGCCTTCAGGATCAATCTTGTCACTATCACGAACAGCGCAGCCGGACCAATCATGGAGGATTACTGTTCCGAGCACATCTCCACGGCCGAGGCCGGGGAGCTGATCGAGGCCCTGAAACCCCGACTCACCAGACACGCGGGCATATCGCTCTATCGCGGGGTGGAGTACCGACACCTCATGGTGATCGGCGGTTTCGATCATCCCGCGCTCCAGACCACGCCTCCGCATGATATCACCGGTTCCCCAATCGAGGCTTACCTGCCGAATGATGCGCTGCTCAAGGAACTGATCAAAGAGTCCATGGAAGTCCTCAAGGATCACCCAATCAACCAAGCCAGGGCTGGACGCGGCCAGCGCATGGCCACCGCTGTCTGGCCCTGGGGCGCAGGCAAGGGTCGTCATATGCCGACCCTCAAGGAAGAGTTCGGTCTCTCCGGAGCCATGATCTCGGCCGTGGACCTGTGCAAAGGCCTGGGCAAATTGAGGGGCATGGAGGTCATCAACGTAAAGGGCGCCACCGGCTGGATCGACACCGACTACATCGGCAAGGCCGAGGCCGCCCTGGCGGCCCTTGAACGTCACGATCTGGTGTACGTCCACATCGAGGCGCCGGACGAAGCCGGCCACGGCGGACTCCTCAAGGAGAAGATCCAGGCCATCGAGGATATCGACGCCAAGGTGCTGGGCACCATGCTACGCCGTCTGGAAACTCAAGGATGGGCCTACCGCATACTCTTCATGCCCGACCACCCCACCCCGATTCCCAAACGCACCCATACCGCCGATCCGGTGCCGTTCCTGGTCTACGAAAGTACAGAACAACAGGGTCATCCGGGACGCCGCTTCACCGAGAAGAATGCCGTCCAGGCCGGATTATTTATTGAGGCCGGATATGAGCTCCTGGGAAGGCTTTTGCGTTCACAATCCCTGGGCTGAAAACGCCCTGAGCGTAAGCGCCGGGAATTATTTGAAGGCCTGAAGGAAGCTGCTCTGCTTTTCGATCTCCAGGTCGAGTTGGGCCATGAGGTTTAGGATATCCTGGGTACAGAAATCTTGTTTCATCTCGTAGAGCGCAGGCAGCATGGCACGGTCGATGGACAGGAAGGAATAATCACGGGTGGGCGATATGCCCTTCATGGTGCAGATGATATCGGCCAGGTGGACCAAGGCCACCATCACTTCGTCATCTCCTTGAACCTGGGGCCCATGGTGACATGCCACCGCTTCGGTGATCTCCTGGGGAAACATCCAGGAGTTGAGGAGCCTGCCGCCGATCTCGGCATGCGTAATGCCGCAGAAGTCGCGTTCCAGGGCATGGTAGGTAAGAATATTGTCATTATCGTAGAGGGTGGCGAGCATATAGTCGAAGACATCCGGCACATACTGGCATAAAAAGATCTTACCGATATCATGCAGCAGTCCGCCGACAAAGTATTTGCCGTCGAGTTTGAGCTTGAAAAAGGCCGCCAGCATACGGGTGGCCACGCCGGCGCTGAAGCTGTGGCTCCAGAGCTTTTCCGTGAAGTCCGTGCCCCGGCGTCCGAATAGTTTGACGACCGACATGCCCAGGGCGATGTTCTGGATCTCACGAAAACCCAGCACGACCACGGCGTGCGCGACGGTTGAGACCTTCTTGATAAATCCGTAATAAGGCGAATTGGCCACGGACAGGATCTTGGTTGTCAGGGCCGGATCGTTCTCGATGATCTTGGTGAGATCCTTGGCCGAAGCCCGCTTGTTGTGGGTGATATCAACCACCTCCTGCACGATGGTGGGCTGGGTCAGGATGTCCTGGGCCCTGGAGAGCACATCCAGGATGCGATTGCGGGTTTTCTCGGGATTCAGCTCTGGTTCCACATAATCCATCTCGGATGTTAGGAGCGATGACTTTATACTCAATCCGTCCCGAATATCGCTGAGAGAACAGGGTTTTGATTTGACACCCCTGGATTCTTAGCCTATAAACGCCCCAGAACAGACTTTTTAGCGGGGGTAACCATTCTACTGAGATGGCACAGGGCGCTTTCTTGGAATTTGAAAACGTCTCGAAACGTTTTGGGAGCATACGCGCTGTTGCCGATGTCTCGCTAGCCATCAACAAGGGCGAGTTCTTTTCTCTCCTGGGTCCCAGCGGCTGCGGCAAAACCACCCTGCTGCGCATCTTGGCAGGCTTTGAACGCCCCGACAGCGGCCGGGTCTATCTGAACGGCCAGGACATCACACATATCCCCCCCAACAAGCGCAAGGTCAATACGATCTTCCAGAGCTATGCGCTGTTTCCCCACCTGAGTGTCCGGGAAAACATCGCCTTTGGTCTGAAGATCGAAAAGCGTCCCAAAAGGGAGATCGACGACGAGGTCGGCCGCATGCTGGCCCTGATCCAGATGGAGGATCAGGCCCACAAGTACCCGGATATGATCAGCGGCGGCCAGAAGCAGCGCGTGGCCGTGGCCCGGGCGCTCATCAAGCGACCCGATGTGCTGCTGCTGGATGAACCGCTGGCGGCCCTGGACCTCAAGCTGAGACAGCGCATGCTGATCGAGCTCGACCTGATCCACGACGAAGTGGGCATAACCTTTCTCTACGTGACGCACGATCAGGGCGAGGCCATGAGTCTTTCCGACCGCATCGCGGTCATGGATCACGGCGCCATTGAACAGGTGGGCATGCCGGCCGAGATCTACGAGACGCCCCGCACGAGTTTCGTGGCGGCCTTCATCGGCGATACCAACTTCTTCGAAGGACAGGTGGCCGAGATGATCAGCAACGAATATCTGCGCCTGGCCATCGACGGCTTCCCGGACGTAATCTGCTTCAACGACAAGGAGCGTCGCCAGGGCGACCTGGTGTATTTAAGCGTGCGACCAGAGAAGATCCGCATCTCGCGGGAGAAACCCCTTTCAAACCATTACCACAATGTCGCTCCGGCTTTAGTTGAGGACGTTATCTACCAGGGAGCCATGACCAAATTCTGGGTCAAGACCGAGGATTACCGTCTCGCCATCATCCAGCAGCACAGCCGCTTTCTGCTCGATGAAAAACCCATCCGCTGGAATGAGAATGTATGGATTTCCTGGCACGCCGACGACGGCTTCATGCTCGAACGCTACCGCGAGGCCGATGAGGATCTGATGGGCCTGCCGCCCACGCATGTCGGGGAGACCGCGAATAATGAAGGCTAGCTCAGGCAAGGCCAACGAGTGGTTCTTGAGCCTGCCCTCCTTGATGTGGCTATTCATTTTGTTTTTACTGCCAACGCTCCTGATCTTCGCCATCACCTTCAAACCTCCGGACCAGTTCGGCGGGTTCGCTCCGGGATGGACCCTGCATACCATCGAGAGCCTGGCCCAACCCAATTATCCGGCCATCATCTGGCGCACGATCTATCTCAGCATCCTGACCACCGTGGTCTGTATCCTCATGGCCACACCGGTTGGATACGTGATCGCGCGCTCGAGCGGAAAATGGCGGCAGATTCTGCTCCTGCTCGTCATCGTGCCCTTCTGGACCAGTTTCCTGGTGCGCATCTTCGCCTGGAAGGTCCTCCTGCATCCCGACGGCGCCATCAAGCGGACCTTGCTCGCCTGCCATATCGTCAGCGCCGATACGTCCCTGCTCTACAACTCCGGCGCCGTCCTGCTGGTCATGGTGTACAACTTCCTGCCGTTCGCCATCCTGCCGATCTACGCCGCGGCGGCCAAGTTCGACTTCCGTCTGGTCGAGGCCGCCCAGGATCTAGGGGCCCACAGATTCCAGAGCTTCATGCGGGTCTTCATCCCCGGCATCTGGCGCGGACTCATCACGGCCGTGCTCATGGTCTTCATCCCGGCCCTGGGATCGTATGTCATCCCCGATATCGTCGGCGGACCGAGCGGCGAGATGATCGGGAACAAGATCGCTCAGAGGGTCTTCGTTGACCGCAACCTGCCGCACGCCAGCGGCCTTTCGGCCTTGCTGACCGTGGCGGTGCTGATCCCCATGACGCTCGTGATGGTGATGCAGAAGCGCAAACAAAAGGCCGAGCCCCTTATTGAGGAAGACGCATGAGAAGGAGCCGCCTACCCATTATTGTCACCGTGATCGTGATCCTGTTTTTCTACCTGCCGGTCTTCGTCCTGGTCGCCAACTCCTTTAACGCCGCGCGCTTCGGAGGCGCCTGGGAGGGATTTACCCTGGCCTGGTACGCCAAGCTCTTTCATCACCGCGAGATATGGGGCTCGGTCCGCAACACCCTGATCATCGCCATATCGGCCACCGCCCTGTCGGTGGTGATCGGCACCACGGCGGCGCTGGCCCTGCACCGCTATCAGAGCCGGCTCCAACAGTACCATTACCTGCTGATCTACATGCCCCTGGTGATCCCCGAAATCCTCATGGGCATCGGCCTTCTGCTCTTCTTCGTGGCCATCGGCGTGCCCCTGGGTCTGTTCACCATCTTCCTGGCCCATGTCACCTTTTGCATCAGTTACGTGGCCATGGTGGTCCTGGGCCGACTGCAGAACTTCGACTTTTCAGTCGTAGAGGCGGCCCTGGATCTGGGCGCCGATCTGCCGACCGTGACGTGGCGCATCCTGATACCGCTCTTATCGCCCGGAATAATCTCCGGCGCCTTGCTGGCCTTTACGCTTTCCATCGATGACTTCGTGATCAGCTTCTTCGTGGCCGGCCCCGGATCGACCACCTTGCCGATCCGCATCTACAGCATGATCAAACATGGTTCACCGCCTCTGATCAACGCCCTTTCCACGATTCTCCTGGTGGTGACCTTCCTGGCCGTACTCATCAGTCAAAATTTCATGGAGGAGGAACAATGAAAAGATACATCGCATACGCAATGCTGGCCCTGATCGTAGCCGCCGGAGCCTTCCTGCTCTTCAAGGCCTATGGAGAGAAACAACCCGAGCTGCATGTCTATACCTGGGCGGACTATGTAAAGCCGGAACTGATCCAGCGCTTCGAACAGGAGCATCAGTGCCGTGTCGTCATCGACACTTTCGACTCCAACGAAACCATGTACTCCAAGCTCAAAGCCGGCGCCACCGGGTACGATATCATCACGCCCTCGAGCTACATGGTCAAGCTCATGGAGCAGCAGGGCATGATCATCCCGCTCGATCAAGCCAAGCTGCCCAACCTCCAATATGTCGATCCTGAATATCTGAAGCTCTCCTTCGATCCGGCCATGCACCACAGCGTACCCTATGCCTTCAGCATCACCGGCATCGCCTACCTCAAGAGCAAGGTCCCGGACTTCAAACCCTCTTGGACCATGTTCGACCGCACCGACCTCAAGGGCCGCATGACCATGCTGAACGACATGCGCGAAACCATCGGCGCGGCGCTCAAAGTCGGGGCCAAGAGCCTCAATTCTACGAATGTGGCGGACTTGGCCGCAGCCGAGGCCACCGTGATCCGCTGGAAAAG